>JACCZO010000102.1 GCA_013695925.1 Chthoniobacterales bacterium | reverse complement strand
GAAGAAGAAGTGTCGGGCATGGTCAAGGCTGGGGCGAAGTATCGGACGGCGCCTGCGCCGCGGCATCCCAAATCAACCGCGGATCGAAACTCATGGCGGCGAACATCGTCAGGATCACGACCGCGGCAAACGAGAGCGCACCCGGGCCGGGATGAACGGAAATGGTGGACCCAAGTTGGACCACTCCCACAAGGATAGCGACGACAAACACATCGACCATCGACCAGCGCCCGACAAACTCCGTCACCCGGTAGAGGCGGGTCATTTCCCGGGGCCGGCGCCCGGAGTGGGAGGCGAGGCAAAGAGCCGCGATCGAGGCGATCTTCAGGACCGGGATCAAAACGCTGGCCGCAAAAATAATAATCGCGACCGGGTAATCGCCATGTTGCCAGAACTCGATCACCCCGCCCATGATCGTGTTCTGTTGATCACCGGCGAACGATTCCACCCGCAGAACGGGGAGCATGTTGGCCGGGAAATAAAGCATCACCGCCGCGAAAGTGAGGGCCCAGGTGCGCTGGATACTCTCCTTCAGCCGTAGGTGGAGCCGGCTGGCGCAGCGCGGACAGCGTTCCTCGCTTACCGGCGTGGCCAGGTAACAGACGTGACAGAGCGCCAGGCCGCGCGCGGCCGCGGAATCGGGAGCGAACCCGTTCATGCGTCCGGCATCTCCAGTCGGGCCCAGAGTTCCCGGGGGTGAATCGAAGCGAGCGCCGCCGTCAGGCAAACAATCAGCGCGATAAAAGCCCAGAACGAAGTCCCAAGGGTGAGGGTGGCCAGCTTGCCCAGCTTGAGCAGACTAACGAGCGCGCCGAGGAGGAAGACCTCGATCATATTCCAGCGCCGGGCCCAGAGCACCCAACGGCAAATCGGCACTGCTCCCGGAAGGCGGCGGTTCCACATCAAAGGCAGGAGGAGGTAGAGGAGCCCGCCAATGAGCAGGGCCGGCGCCCCGAGGATGAAAAACGAGACCGCCACCGCCAGATAGGGATTGCCCTCGGCTTCCAAGCCCCAGGCGCTTTGCCAGAGCCGCATCTCGCTGTAGCGATAGCCGGCCTCGAGGGTCATGAAGGGAAAGGCGTTCGCGACGATAAAAAGAAGACCGGAGGCAAACGCGAGAGCCGCCGTGCGATGGACCGAGTTGCGCGGATTGCTCAGGAGCGGCGCGACACAGCGCGGGCAGACCGCCTTTTCGCCCTCCTCCAGATCGGGCATCTCGAGGAGGGCGTCGCAGTCGGGGCAGACCAGGCGTTGAGTGGAATGAGACGGATGCACGAGGTGGCAGTATGACACGGGTGCGGCGCGCGCAAAAATGCCGGCCGGCCGCTTGCTTCAATTGCGCCACCTATTCGCACCGTTTAGCATCACCGCCTTATGTCGGCCGATGGAAAGCGCGTATTCACTTTGGGGCATTCACCGGATCCGGATGATGCCTTCATGTTTTACGCCATGGCGGAGCACAAGATCGACCTGCGCGGCTATGAATTTGAGCATCGTCTCGAAGACATCCAGACCCTGAACGAGCGCGCGATGCGGGCCGAGCTCGATATCTCGGCCATCTCGATCCACGCCTATGCCTACGTGAGCGATCGTTATGCGCTCCTCTCCTGCGGCGCGAGCATGGGCGACGGCTACGGCCCGATGCTGGTCGCAACCGACGCGGACGCGCCGACCGCCGCTTCGCCTAACGAGTTACGGGAATGGCTCCGCGGCCGGCTGATCGCGGTCCCCGGAAAAATGACGAGCGCCTACCTCGCGCTTCAGCTTTACCTCGGCGAATTCGAGTATGTCGTCGTGCCTTTTGATCAGATCTTCGACGCGGTGAAATCAGGGCGCGCGGCGGTTGGCCTCATCATCCACGAGGGCCAGCTCACTTACGCCAGTGCCGGCTTTCGCAAGCTGCTCGATCTCGGCGAGTGGTGGAAAAGCAGGACGAGTCTTCCGCTGCCGTTAGGCGGGAACGTCCTGCGCAAAGGTCTCGCTCCCGAGGTGCAGCGTGATCTTTCCCAGATCATTCGTCAGAGCATCGACTACGGCCTGGCCAATCGCGAAGCGGCGGTCCGCCATTCCCTGCCCTACGCGCGCGACATGGACGCGGCCCTCGCGGGCGAATTCATCGGCATGTACGTGAACGATTACACCCGCGATTACGGCGAGAGCGGGCGGCAGGCGATCCGCGAATTTCTGCGCGAAGGAAGCGAGCGCGGTTATCTGCCGCGCACGCCGGAGCTGGAGTTCGTCGCCTGACGAAAAGGGTCAGCGCTTGGCGTCGTCCGCCTTTTTCTTCGCCGGATGGGCGGCTTCCTGCACGAAGTTCGTCACGCGCTGGAATTCCTTTTGAAATCCGGGCACGAAATCGTTTGGCCCGTACTCAAAAAGCACGACGAAGCAGAAAGTGAAAAAGACAAAGAGCGCAAACCAAAAGAGCGTGCGGAGTAAACCCACGGGCGGAGGTTAGTTGATTGGTTCTCTGCGGTCAACGACCGGAAGACGACCTTTCCGGACCTGGCCTAACGGTCGCCCCGCGCCGGAAACTCGCCAGAGCGCGTCAGCCATGCTTCGGTAGTCCATGCGCGTACCTTTGCTCGACCTGAGCGAACAATACCGGCTCCTGGCCGAGCCCATCCGCCAGGAATTGGACGAGATTCTGCGCACCCAGAGTTTTATTTTGGGCCCGAAAGTGGAAGAGTTTGAGCGCGCGCTCGCGGACTACTGCGGCGTCCGGCACGCCATCGGAGTCTCTTCCGGCACGGACGCGCTGCTCGACATCCTGATGGCGATGGAGATCGGGCCTAACGACGCCGTCATCACCACCGCCTACACCTTTTTCGCAACCGCCGGCTGCGTCGCACGGCTCGGCGCGACGCCGATCTTCGTCGATATCGACCCGGTGACGTTCAACATTTCGCCGACGGCGATCGCCGATTTCCTGGCGAACGAATGCCGCCGCGATGCTGAGGGCGGTTTGATTGATTTCCAGAGCCGCCGGGTCAGGGCGATCATCCCGGTGCATCTCTTTGGCCTGTGTTGCGAGATGGATACGATCAACGAAATCGCTGCCCGCTATTCTCTCCTCGTGATCGAGGACGCCGCCCAGGCGATCGGGGCGGAATATCCAGCCGCCGACGGTCGCGCCCGGCAGGCGGGTACGATGAGCGCGGTTGGTTCCCTTAGTTTTTATCCGTCGAAGAATCTCGGTGCGGCCGGGGACGCCGGCGCGATTATCTGCCACGACGATGCGTTGGCGGAGCGCTTCCGCACCTTTCGCCAGCACGGGATGGAGCCGCGCTATTTTCATCGCGTCATCGGGGGCAATTTCCGGATCGATGCCATCCAGGCCGCGATTCTCCGGATCAAGTTGCCGCACCTCGATGGTTGGTCGGCTGCCCGGAGAAAGGCCGCGGATGTTTACGGCGAGGAATTCACGGCGCGCGGCCTAGCGAATGAGATGACGCTACCGGCCGAGCCCTACCGGGAGCGCGGCCTGACCAATCACCACATCTATCATCAGTACGTGATCCGCACCCCGCGCCGGGACGCTTTGCAGAAACATCTTACGGCCCGCGGGATTGGGTCCGCTATTTACTACCCGCTCGGTTTGCACGAGCAGAAATGCTTCGCCTCTCTTGGCTACTGCGCGGGCGATTTGCCGGAGACGGAACGGGCCGCGCGGGAAACGCTCGCCCTGCCGATTTATCCGGAGCTGACCCGCGAGATGCAACAAGAAGTCGTGGCGGCGATCGCCGAGTTTTTTGGGACATGACTGAGTTCGGATTCGCCCATCAATTCATTCCCGGCTCCTCGGAGCGGACGCTGCTCATGCTGCACGGCACGGGCGGCGATGAGCATGAGCTTATCTCGCTGGGTCGGGCGCTTGATCCTGCTGCCGCAATCCTCACCCCGCGCGGTAATGTGATCGAAAATGGCAGGAGGCGCTTCTTTCGCCGCATGGCGGAAGGCGTCTTCGACCTGGAAGATCTGAAAGCGCAGACCGATGCGCTCGCCGAGTTCTCATCGACGCGGGGCACGCCCTAACGAATACGGAACTGGTCCTGGCCAAACGCTGGCTCTGTAGCCGGGGGCGGTGACCCCGGCTACAACTGCAACTCGTCGATTTCGCCCTGCCAAGGCCAATCGTCGGCTTTCTCCACCAAACCAGCGCGAATCAGATTCTCGCGGACATAATTCCATTTCTGCGCATAACTCTCGCCGGAGCGCAAAATGTGATCGAAGAATTCCTCCTGCCACACGGACTCAGTCAAACTAATAAGGGAGCGCTTCATCGCTTTGCTTGTCCATTCCTTCCACGATCCCACAAAAGCGGAGAGCAACTTCGCTTCCGGCTCCGGAGCGCAAAAGAAATGCACGTGATCCAGCATGCCGACATAGCGGCCGATGACCCAGCCGTGGCGAGCCCGCGCGTCACGCCATTCCTTGACGAGAATCCGTGCAACAGGCTCAGAGGTGAGAATCGGCTTGCGGAGATGCGTGCACGTCGTCAGGAAATAAAGCGGCGCGTCCACCCAGACTCGCTCCAGCCTGCGCAGGTGTTTTATGCACGCGTCGTTGTATCCGACAGCGCTAGCACCGGCAATCCTGTTGTAGCCGGGGGCGGTGACCCCGGCGGAGTGCGCGTAGCGGCAAAAACCCGCCATAACCAAACCTCCCGGGGTCACCGCCCCGGCTACAACACTTCTACCGGCGGTTTGAGCGCCGCTTCTTCCAGCGCGGCTCGGTCCCACTTCCCGCAAGTCGAGGCAGCGTCGTAAGTGCTTTGCGCGAAGGCGAGGAGCGCGTCGTCCGGCACGGTGGCCTTTCGAACCGCATCATAGGGGAGGACGAATTCATGCAGCGGCGCGTAATAGGTCGCCTCCGCCGGTTGCACCTTCGTTGCCGCGAATCCGGGAGGTTCCGGATAAGCATAGGAATAATAGAGCGGCGTCGGACTCGCTGCGTTGCCCGGCCAGAAACCGACGCTGCTCACTTCCTGCGCATAGGCTTCGCGTGTCACCGTATCAGGCAAATGCGGAATCCCGCCCGGATGTGGTGGCGCGGGCCGGCCCGAGAAACGGGTCACCGCGAGGTCGTTGCTGCCCCAGAAGAAATGCACCGGGCTGCATTTGCCGCAGAAGCGGGAGCGAAATTTTTTCAGCACCCGATCGGTTTGCAGGAGCACGCGCCAGTAGCGATTCGCATATTCCGGATCGTAGGAGCGATGCGTCTCGTCCTGGTCGAACGCGATCGGGTCCGTAATCTCGTTAGGCATGAGATTGATCCGGACCGGCAGACCGAGCGCGCGCAGCGCTTCCATGACCGCGTGATAAAAGGCCGCGACCGATTGCGCCCCGAGCGAGAGCGTGCGCGAGGCGCCGTCGCTTTTCACGATCCGCAATTCGTGTCCGATGAAATCGAACTCGATCTCGAAAGTATGAAAGCCATGCGGGATCGGCGAAGTCGTTAGGCCGCGCGCCGTCAGGTAAAGGGTGACGTGCCAGGAATGGTTGATCCACGTGGTCTGGGCGAGCCGGATTTTGCCGATGATCTGCGTCCACATGTGCAGGGTTTCGGCCGTGGCCTGCCATTCAGCGTAGGGCAGGGGCGGCCAGAACTGGTCGCGTTGCGGTCCGGTCAGGGCTGGAAGATCAGGCGGAGCGTGCATGACGGCGAGCAACCTACAACAACGGCAAAACAGTTGCGACCGCGGGCGAGCGAGCCTA
>JACCZO010000096.1 GCA_013695925.1 Chthoniobacterales bacterium | reverse complement strand
ATATCGTCCGCCATTCCGCCGCGATAATGTTTCCAGGTGCGGAATTCCCGGAAGACGCGGTTGAAGGCCATCTTGGAATCGTCCGGCGCGAAAGAAACGAACCCGCCGTGCGGCACGGGGAGGCGCTGGGGCAACTCCGCATCCAGGCCGACCGTTTCGAGATCGCCGATGAAGGAATTAAAGGAAGTGCGGCGGGAGCGGAAGACGACGCGCGGCTGAGTTTTTTCCCAGCCCATCACGATGTTGTTCGGGCCCATCCGATCTGAGATGTCGTCCCGGCCGAGCGTCGCGGTCGTGGTCAGGCGTTTCGGTTCGCCGCCCTCGCCGGGCATGACATAGACCTCGGTGTTGCCGTCGTATTGCGAGGTGAAGGCGAGCTGTTTTCCATCCGGGGAAAAGTGCGGGAAAGAACTGTAGCCGGGGCCGCTCGTGAGGCGTCGGGCCGTGCCGCCCTCTTTTTCCACGGTATAGAGATTGCCGCTGTAAGTGAAAACGATCTGCTCCCCGTTGGTGGTCGGGAAGCGGAGCAGGCGGGTCGTGTCCGGAGGGTTTTGCGCGGCAGCAAAGCCGCCCGGGAGCAGGAAGGCGGCAGCGAGGAAGAGCGAGCGGAAAAGTCGAGTATGAAGTCGCATGGATGAGAATGAATAAGTGGGCAAGCTGGGCTCTGACGAAAAAGGACGCAACCGTGATTTTGTGCGGGGTCGCGTTTTCAAGGCTGGCGTGATGAAGCAGTGGAAGATTGCAGATTGAAGTCGCCTTTTCTTTTTCCGGGCGCGATCGACCAGCCGGGTTTCAGGTCGAGGGTCCAGCCTTCGCCGGCGATAGCCGGGGGCGTGATGTTCTTTGGCTGCGAGAGCGTGATCTGCGAGAAATCCGCCTGAAGAAGGGCGCCGCCGCTCGTCACGGTCAGGATACCCCAGTCATCCACCACCCGGATATTGGGATAGACCGTGCCTAACGACTCCAAGGGCACGAGATTTCCGGGATCGAACTGCATGCTCATCTGGCGGAGGGGGATTTTGAGAACGGCGCCCTCGACCAGCCGCGCCCGGTACGCTGCGGTCTGGGCGCGCCGCTTCTTTTCGCGTTCGTCCTCCTGCGCGGCTAGGCGCGCGCTGTCGTACTTGCGCGCGCGTTCTTCGGCGGCGCTCGTCCCATTCGGCGGGAGTTTAATTTCGGAGACCTGGAGCAGGGTCGCCGCGAGATCCGTTTTCGGAGTGAGCGCTCCCGCCAGGAAGCCCCGGCCGCCTCGAGCAAAAGTCCATAGGCCGGTCCGTTCGCGTAGGCGAAAGAACGGACAAATGTTTCTTTCTTTGCCGCCTCCTTCAGTTCGCCATCGATCACGTATCTGGCAAGATCAGGCGCGCCGGAGAGCTTCACCCCGGTGTATTCCGCGAGGCCCTCGTGCATTTCCATAACGTTTTCTTCCCCGGCTGCTCCCGGAAAAATCGCCCGCCGGCGCTCGCGGAAGAGGATGGCGTCGGTAATCGCTCGGGTTCGTTCCGCGCCCTCCGCCGCGAGTGCCGCCGCCAGCGCCCGCCATTCCAACTGCAGCCAATAACGCCCGTCGCGGCTATCGAGATGATGATTCGCGGCCGCGGAGGCGGGCAGTCCGATCTGGTCCTGCACCCGGTGCCACAGCTCGTGCAATAGGAGAGTAGCGCGTTTCTCGCGCTCCGTCGGCAAAGGGAGCAGAAACATCGACCACTTCCCGCCCGCCCAATCGAGCGCGGTGTTGGCCAGGTTGACGTCCATGGGAATCTCGCCCCGCAGGACCGGACCGACCCGCGCGAGGCGGCCCTGCGAATCAGGTCGATTGGCGTAGGCGATCCGGGTCGCGGGATCGACCAGGAGGAGGCCGCCGCCTAACGACACTCCCCAGAGCGCTCCGCCGTCCGCGCGTGTGATCGCATCCGCTTCCTGGAAGTATTGCAACGCCTCGCGGCCCGTGATTGCCTCGGCCGCAAGGTCCGGGCAGTTGGCGAGGATGAAAAGAAGGGCGGCCGGGAGAAGGCCCCGGAAAAATCTGGTCATGCTGTTCTTTATGAAGACGCCGCCGCGCGGGAGATTTGTCTGCCCATTCCCAATCACCGCCCGCTTTGTTCCACCGTCCTTCCGTTGACAATAAAAATGCCGAATGATAATTTCGCGCCAATTCGTGCGGGAAAGTTTGTTAGGCTGCACGAAGAAACCTCTGCAAACGCCACTTGAAACCCAGGTATTAGTCCTCAACCGCCTCTGGCAGGCGGTTAATGTCTGCTCGGCGCGTCGTGCCTTTACCCTCCTTTACCAGGGGCACGCCCAGGTTGTCTCGGCCGATCAGCAGAATAATTTCGCGACGCACGATTTTGCCAGTTGGCAGGATTTCTCCGTTCGCGCGCCGGAAGCCGAGCATGAAATGGTCACGACCATTTCCTGGAAGATCCGGGTCCCCCGCGTCATCGTCCTCCTCCTTTTCGACCGCCTGCCGAAGAAGGAAGTGAAATTTACCCGGCACAATGTTTTCGAGCGCGACAACAACACCTGCCAGTACTGCGGGAAAGTTTTCGAACGCACCGAGCTGAACCTCGATCACGTCCATCCCCGCGACAAAGGCGGCCTAACGACCTGGGAAAACGTGGTCTGCTCCTGTATCCCCTGCAATACGCGGAAGGGCAACCGGCTGCCGCACCAGGCCCACATGACGCTCATCCGCAAACCGAAGCGCCCGAAGTGGCGGCCCTTCGTCCACGTCACCTTCAACAGCCAGCAGCACGAAAGCTGGCGGCACTTCGTCGATCTCGCCTACTGGAACGTCGAACTCAGCGACTAGGGTTGTAAACGGTTAAATCGTGAATCGAGAATCGGCGCCGATTTCGCGATGCACGACTTCCTCCTCGAGCCGCCACCGCTCCACCCATTCCTCGGTCATTGCATCCGCTTGGCGAACCGTCCTTGGCGGTCCGAGCGAGAAGCCAGGGGGCGGCCGAATATGCAGAAAATCCAGCACCAGCGCGACGGTGGCCGGATAGTCGGCGCAGAGATCTTCGTAGGTAATCTTGAGTGGCGCGATGGCGTTGCGGTGAAAAAATTCCTCCCACATTTCCTCGGAACGTTGTGCCGAAAGAAGGCAATGAGCGATTAACTTCGAGTCGAATGCCGGTTCGGGCGCCGCCTGGTTTTCGCGATCGCTGACCCACAAATCTGTTTGCATGGCGCGCGCTTTGGAGATGGCCTGACGCAGTTTATCCTCGCGCGTGAGCTGGATGCAACGCAGCCGCGGAAAGGCCGCGCGCAGGATTTCGATCTCGGGCGCATCCGGGCGGCCAAATTCGCCCGAATCGCGGAGCTGCGCGATGAGACGATCCAAATCCCAGGGCTCCATCCGAAAGCCAAAAACCGCGTTGGCTGTGGCGGTGGCGCCGATGATGCCGCGTACATAGTGGCTGAAGCGATGGGCCGGATCGAATCCGTAGCGGACGCTATATTTCTGCGCCAGCTGCTCGTGGAAGTATTGCAAGGGCCGCCCCGCCAGATGAGTTGCGCGCAAGCCGGCCGAGAGCAGATGAGCGCCTGAACGCGCGACGGCGCAGAGGGCGTAACATTGAGTGGGATGAAATAAATGATGGAGAAGACCAAACATGATTCGCGTCGCTGCAACCGAATTTGCCTAACGATGTGGAATTTGTCGAGAGCCGTGATCGTTTTCAGGCTTCGTCACTTGAGCGCGTTCAGGATCGGCATCGGATAAACGCCGAGCACGAAAATGGCGGCGATCAGAACCGTCATCGCGACGCGTGAAAGCGGGCTCACCTGAATGGGTGCGGCATCGGGCGCCGGCTCGAGCCAGTACATCGCCCGCACCACTTTCAGGTAGTAATAAAACCCGCAGCCCACCGTGATCACGCCGATGGCGACGAGGAGCGTCTGCTGTTGCCGGATGGCCGCGTCGAAGATGAAAAATTTCCCGAGGAACCCGGCGGTGAACGGCACCCCGGCGAGCGAAATCATCCCGATCATCATCGCAAAGGCGAGAAACGGCGAGCGCTTCGCGAGCCCGGCGTAATCCTCGATCTGGTCGCCGCTCTTGTTCCCTACCACGATCAGAACCGCAAAACAGAGCAGCGTCATGAGCAGGTAGGCGACGAGGTAATAAGCGACCGCTGCTCCGGAAAAAGTGACAACGCCGATGAGAAGGTAGCCGGCGTGCGCGATGCTCGAGTAAGCGAGCAGGCGCTTCAGGTTTGCCTGCGGGAGGGCGGCGAAGTTCCCGTAGATCAGCGTCAGGATCGCCATCACCACAAGGAGTTTGCCCACCTGCGGGAGCATCGAAAACGGGGCGAGGACACGCAGCAGGACGACGAAGCCCGCGGCCTTTGAGCCGACGGAAAGAAAAGCCGTCACCGGCGTCGGGGCGCCTTGATAAACATCCGGCACCCAGATCTGAAACGGCACCGCCGCGATCTTAAACCCGAGCGCCACGAGCACGAGCGAGATCCCGAAGAGAAGCGGGATGGGATCCATCTCTTGGCGGGCGAGGACCGAACCGATGCGCGCCAGGTTGGTTTCGCCGGTGACCCCGAAAATCCACGTGATCCCGTAAACCAGAAAGCCGGTCGAGAGCGCGCTCAGGATCAGGTATTTCACCCCTGCTTCGAGTGTCGCCGGATTGCGTCGCGTGAAACTAACGAGCACGTAAAACGACATCGTGACCACCTCGAGCGAAACGAAAATCATGACGAAGTCGATGGCCGACGCCATCCACATCAATCCCACGCAGGTGAAAATCGGGACCGTGAAAAATTCACCGAGACCAGCGTGCGGATTCGCGCCCGGCACGCCCATGCGGATGGCCGGCGCGTAATCGATCGACATAACGAGAACAAGAATCGTGGTGACGAGCGCGAAGCGTTTGAAAAAAATGGCGAGCGGATCAGCCGAGTAAAAACTCCAGAAGCCGGTGGTGGCCGCAGCCGGCGGGTCAACGAGAAAGAAACTCGCGACCAGCACCACGACGAGACCGCCGATGCCGGCAAAGGCCACGCCGCGGCGATCGCCGGTGCCGGCAAACGACTCCAGGAGGAGGAGCAACAATCCCCAAAGGAGCAGGGCAATTTCGAGAGCAGGCGCGGGGATCATCGGTTGGCCGCGACCGGCGCGGAAAATGTCGGCTGAAGAAGCCGCAGGACGGTGTTTGGGAAAAAGCCGACGATCATGGTCGCGGCGATCAGAAGCACGATCGGCCACCGGAGCGTGCGCGCGAGATCCGGGACCGTGCCCAAGCGCTCGTTAGGCGCGCCCATGAAGATCGACCGGTAGGCACGCAACATGTAGACCGCCGAGATGACCACGCCCCAGAGTGCAAGGACGGTGGCGACCTGAAAAAGGTGAAAGCCCTGCCACTCCGCGCCGACGCGAAAGGCGCCGAAGAAGACCATCACTTCGCCGGCGAAATTGGCGAAGCCCGGGAGCCCGATCGAAGCGAAAGTGGCGATCCCGAAAGCGAAACCGGCAAACGGCATCAGCTTGCCGAGCCCGCCGAGATCGGCGAAGACGAGCGTTCCGGTGCGGCGCCGGATTTCGCCCGCCAAGGCAAAGAGCAAGGCAACCGAGATGCCGTGGGCAAACATGAGCACGGCAGCGCCGTTGAGCCCAATGACGTTAGCGCTCGCGATCCCGAGAAAAATGTAGCCCATCTGCATGACGCTTGAATAGCCGAGCATCCAATCGAGCCGCTTTTGCGCGATCGTGACGAGGCCGACGTAGATAATGTTGCCTAACAACAGGACGATGAGCAGCGTCTGCCAGTGTTGCGCGCCTTCGGGGAGCAGCGGCAGTGCGACCCGGAGCAGTCCGTAGAGTCCGAATTTTTTCAAAACCCCGGCGTGCAACATCGCGGCCGGGGCCGGCGCGGAGGCGTACGCTTCCGGCGCCCAAGTGTGAAAAGGGAAGAGCGAAATTAAAACACCGAAGCCGATGAGAAGGAGGAAGAAGATCTGGTTTTGCGCCCGGGGCAGGATGCCGCCGTTTGCCGCTACCTCTTGCAACACGCGCAGGTCGAAGCTGCGCAAGTCCGCCGGGACACTGCGGTAGAGCAGGATCAACCCAAGAAGCAAAACAAAGCTGCCTAGCCCGAGATAAATCGTGATCTTCCACGCCGCGGCCGAACGGTTGCCGGAGCCCCAGATGCCGATGAGGAGAAAGGTCGGGATCAACGCCAGCTCGTGAAAGGCGTAGAAGAAAAACAGATCGAGCGAGGCAAAGGCGCCGATTGCACCGCCCGCGATGAAGAGGAGGCAGGCATAGTAGAGCCGTTCGGATCTCTCGACCGGCGGTGTGAACCAAACCGCGCAGAGCAGGACAAGCGCGGCCAGCAACAGCATGACCAGGCTGAGCCCGTCCGCGCCTAACAAGAACTGGAGTCGCCACGTTTCACTGATCGGAAACGAGGTGACAAACTGGAAACCGCCCCGCGCTGTCTCGTAGAGTACGGTCGCGATCAAGCTGGTAAGGAGCGTGACCGCGGAGCCGAGCAAGGCGGTCAGGCGCGTCGGTGTGCCGATCAGGATGAGGAGCGCCGTGAGGAACGGCGCGATGACGATGAAGAGCAGCATCAGTGGAAGACGGTGAAGTAAATGAGACCGATGATGCCAAGCCCGAAGATGAAACCGTAGGCCTGCAGGTTGCCGACTTGGAGCAGCCGAAGGAGAAATCCGCTGCCCCAGGTCCCGCCGCTCAGTCCACGGACGATCGCGCCGTCGAGGATCCAGCGATCGACGAACGCGGAAACCGACGCGAGCACGCCTTGGGTTCCCTTGATCAGCCCGGTATAAAGTTCATCGATATAAAATCGGTTCCGAAACAGCGCGATATCGATCGGATCGGTCGCGCGTTTGCGATAGATCAGTGCCGCGCTCAGCGCCCCGGCAAGCAGGCAAAGGAACGCAATCGCCGGGACCACCAGGAAATGCTTCTCGTCATGCGGCAAGACCAGGAAGCGATTCGCGAAAAAGCCGAAGCCGCCGAGCGCCGCTGGGACGGCGAGAATGATGAGCGGGATGGTCATGACCGCCGGCGACTCCGAGCCGCGCGCGGCCGATTCGCTGCGGGGCGTTCCGAAGAACGCCACCACTACAAGGCGCGTCATGTAAAAGGCGGTCAGCAGCGCGGTGAATGCGGCGCAGACAAAAATCGGCAGGCTGCGTTCGTAGGCGAGCGCGAGGATGGCGTCCTTGCTGAAGAATCCGCTGAAACCGGGAAAGCCGATGAGCGCGAGTGTACCGACCGCGAAAGTGAGAAAGGTGATCGGCAACCGTTTGGCCAGGCCGCCCATGCGCCAGATGTTCTGCTCGTGATGGAGCATGTAAATGATCGAACCGGAGCCGAGGAAAAGGAGCGCCTTGAAAGCCGCGTGGGTGAAAAGGTGGAACATCGCCGCCTGTCCGGAGGCGAGCCCGACTGCCATCACCATGTAGCCGAGTTGCGAGAGGGTGGAGTAGGCGAGGATGCGTTTGATGTCGTTCTGCTGCGTCGCCATGAGGGCGGCGAGCACGGCGGTGATAGTACCGATCCAGGCGATGACCTGAAGCGCGCCTAACGACGCCTCGATCAAAAATCCGACCCGCACCAGCATGTAAACGCCCGCCGCCACCATGGTCGCGGCATGGATGAGCGCGGAGACCGGGGTCGGACCTTCCATCGCGTCCGGGAGCCAGACGTGGAGCGGGAACTGCGCCGATTTTCCAACCGCGCCGCAAAAGACAAGCAAGGCCGCGGTCGCGAGATAAGCCGGGTGTCCGGTGAACTTCGACATGCCGGCGGCGATCTCGCTGAAAACGAACGAACCGGTCGCGGCCCAGACCATGAGGATGCCGAGCATGAAACCGAAATCGCCGAGCCGATTGGTGATGAAAGCCTTCTTCGCCGCTTCCGCCGCGCTTGGCCGTTCGAACCAGTGCCCGATGAGCAAATAAGAGCTAACCCCGACCAGCT
>JACCZO010000084.1 GCA_013695925.1 Chthoniobacterales bacterium | reverse complement strand
ACGTGGCCTCGCACAACGACACGTTGACGGACCGCATCCATCCGTAAGTCGGAGGGCGTGTTTTATCCCTCGTCGCGGCCGGATCGATCTCGATCCGGCTGTGGCGGGCTGGGGGCTGCGCCTTCGGCGCTACTTCATCAACAAAACCGAGCGGCTACGCTTGATCTCGCGCGTGATCTTGCGGTGCATGTGGGCCGGCATTCCGGTCACACGACGCGGCAAAATTTTGCCGCTCTCGGTCACGAACTTACGGAGCAGATCGGGATTTTTGTAATCAATTGCCTCGGCCGCAATGTCGATGCGGCGGCGCGGCATGGTGCGGTTGGCGCGGCGAAAGGCGGAACGGCGTTTGGCGGTTTTCGGTTGCATGATTACTTGGTCTCCCGGTGGAGCGTATGCCGCTTCATGAAAGGATTATACTTTTTCTTTTCCAGCCGGTTGGGCGTGCGCGGGCTTTTCTTGTTGCGCGTCGTCATGTAGCGCGAGGCAGGCATGCCGGCGGCTTTCGCCTCCGTGCATTCGAGCGTGATGATTTCCTGGGCCATGTTTGTTATTCTTTGGTGTCGTCGGACTTCTCTTCTTCGTCCCCATCCCGGGCTTCTTCATCGGTCAAACCGAAGAGCGAAGTGACCGACTGTCGAACCCGCGAAGCCTTGCTCTGTTTCTCGAGCTGCGACTGGCATTCGACCGTGAAGCGGGCGAACGGGATCGCTTCCAGTCGCGCATGCAAGATCGGTTTTCCGGACATCTCGCATTTGCCGTAGATGCCTTGCTCGATGCGCTTGAGGGCTTCGTCGATCTCGTAGAGCGCGTCCTGTTCCTGGGACAAAAGGCTGAGCGCAAAATCGCGATCGTAAGCGTCGCTGCCGGCATCGGCCTGGTGCATCCCGAAGGCCGAGGCCTCGCTTCCCTCGGCGCGGGCGCGCAAGGTATCCTGCGCGACTCCGGCCATTGAATCGACCATCGCGTCGCGCAATTTGAGGAGCTTTTCCTTCTGCGAGCGGGTGAAAGGATCGAGCCGGCGTTCTTTGCTTTTTTGATGGTTGCCGATAATCGTGAGCGTTTGGTTCGCCTTGGCACCTGCTTTGGCGCGCCCGTTGGGCGAACGGACAGATGATACCGCGGCCTTCTTCGCCGGAGCCGAGCCAGACTTTTTGGCCGGTTTATGGGCCGCAGCCCTGGCTGGTTTCACAGCCTTTTTCGCCACCGTTTTCTTCACCACAGCGGCCTTCTTCGCAGACGGCTTCTTCGCGGCGGTCTTTGTTGGTCCGGCTTTTTTGGCCTTCTTTTTAGGTGTTGGTTTCTTCGTTGGACGAGCCATAAAAATGAAAGTTGGGATCCCTTCTCCGCCCAGCCCGGAATAAGGGGAGGCTTAATTAAAGGCAATTGGTTTTCGGCGCAAGCGGTTTCGGACCGATTTCGGCCATGGGTAGTTTGCCGAGCCCCGGGGCCTTTTTTCGATCAGGAACTCGCGCTGGAATAATGCCGCAGCGCCCAGCGCCAAAAGGCCCGGCTGAGGAGGGCCGCGATCGTCCCGGCGACGATAAGGTGAAACATAAGCCACTCCGCTTGCCCTAACGATTTGATAAGCAACCGCGCCGGGATGTTGGCCACGATCACGACCGGAATGATCCAGCCGAAAACCCAGCGGAAAAGCCGCGGGAAAATCACGTCGGGATAACGGGCGATGTTCAGAAAATTAAAATATCCATAGACCAGCCCCTGCGCGCGCACGATCCAGAAGCTGACCGCCGCGAGGGCGAGCATGATCGAGTAGTGAATGGCGACCCCGAACCCGAGCGCGATGAGATACAGCGCGATTGCGAGCGGCCCCGGCACGACATGGAGTTGGCGCAGAGAGATGATCACCACCGCCGCGCCGATGAGCGCATTGATCACGCTGTCGAGACCGAATTGCCTGGTCGAGACCGCGAACTGGCTGTCGATCGGCAGCACGAGGAGGGAATCGAGTTTGCCGGTCCGGACCAGCTCGGGAACGTTTGCGACGTTGGTGAAAAAGAACGCCTGGAACAGTTGCGCAATGATCTGGTGCGTCCCGACGAGCAGGACCACTTCCCATTTCGTCCAGTCGCCGATCTGGTCGACCTGGCCGAAGATGATGCTGAAGAAAAGAATCTGTCCGGCGAACCAGAGCACTTCCACGATCATCCAGAGGATGAAATTGGCCTTGAAGTTCATCTCGCGGATAAGCGAGTTGCGCAGCATGATCGAGTAGATTTCGAGGTAGCGGCGCATGGTCTTGGGTAACAAACTCTGGTTCGTTCGCGCGCAGCGCAGGGTCTACAGGACCGTTCTCTTTTCCGGGAGATGCGAATCCTCGGGAACGAACGACACTTCCGCGGCTTCCATTTTCAATAGCCGGGCCTGGCGCCAGCCGAGCAAGGCCTGGCTGAGAAGGAAAAGAGCCATGATTCCGATCCAGATCGATTGTTGCCAGAGCGCAACCAGCAGGAGCGCGCCACCGCCGAGGAAGCCAATCGCGGTCGCGATAAACAGGCTGCGAATTTGCCCTAACGGAAACCAAAGCAACGCGCGCACGATCTGGCCGCCGTCGAGCGGATAGATGGGCAGGATATTAAAAATGAGCAGGCCGAAATTGATCTGCCCGAGCAAATCCAGCATGCGGTAGGCATCCGCATTCGTCCCCTGCCAGCCGGCCTGTCCGGCAGCGTAGAGGGCGAAGTAAAGAATCGGGATAAGCAGAAGATTCACCAGCGGACCGGCCGCGATGCTCCAAAGCATGGCGCCGGCGCGGGGCGGGGGACTAACGAACGCGATGCCACCTAAGGGCCAAAGGACGATTCGGTTGGCGAAGCCGCCCACCTGCCGGCAGGCGAGAGCGTGCCCAAACTCGTGCATCGTGACGAGAATGAACAGTCCCACGTAAAGAACCGCCGCCCAGACCGGCGACGAAAACGCCGGACCCCACTGAACGATCATGTAGTAGGCCGCGAGGAACCACGACCAATGCAAAAACACCTCGATCCCGGCGACCTTGAAGAGCCGAATTGAACCTCCCTGGG
>JACCZO010000077.1 GCA_013695925.1 Chthoniobacterales bacterium | reverse complement strand
AGCCGAAGCGCAAGGTCGCTGGATGTTGTAGCCGGGGACGCTGTCCCCGGATCGGGTGTTGGCGACGCGCTGGGGCGACCGAGGTCAGCGACCCCGGCTACAAGGGGAACGATCTCCTCGTTAGGCGGCGGTTGTTTGCCCTCGTATTTGTAAAAGCCGCGGCCGGTTTTGCGTCCGAGCATTTTTGCTGCCTGCATCTTCGTCAGGATCGTCGGGGTCCTTGCTCTTTCGCCGTAGGCTTTCTCGAGCGTCGCGGCGATATCGACGGTGATGTCGACCCCGATCTCGTCGATTAAACGCAGCGGACCCATCGGCATTCCCCATTCCACCAGGGCGTCGTCGATCTTTTGGGGGTCGACGCCTTGCTCGAATAACTCCGCGGCATCCAGCAAGTAGGGAAAGAGAACGCGGTTCACGAGAAACCCGGGGCTGTCCCGCACCACCACCGGCACTTTGCCGATCTGGCGGGCGAAGAAGAGCGCGCGCTCCTTTGTCTCGTCGGAAGTCTGTTCTCCGATAACCACCTCGATCAGTTTCATCCGGCTGACCGGGTTGAAAAAATGCAACCCGATGACGCGGCCCGGATGCTTCGTTTGCGCGGCCAGATCGCTGATCGAAAGCGCGGAAGTGTTGGTCGCGAGGATGTCGGTGTCGTCGATCTTCGTGTCGAGGTCGGCGAAGATCGCGCGCTTGATCTCGAGCTTTTCCGACGCCGCCTCGATCACGATCTGCACCTCGCGCATCGGGCCCGGATTGGATGAGGCGACAATGCGGGAGCGGCCTTCCTTTGCTTTTTCCTCATTCATCAGGCCGCGTTTAACCGCCTCGCCGTAGGTCTTCTCGATGTTTCCCAGCCCGCGATCGAGTTGCTCCGCGTTGACGTCGCGCAGGATCACGGAAATGCCGCGCGAGCTGAGCCATTGCGCGATGCCGGAGCCCATCACGCCCGCGCCGATGACCGCGGCGTGCACCACTTTTTCGCCCGGCGCAGTTTTGGAGCTGCTCTTCTTGTATTTGTCGGCGAGGAAAAAATTGCGGATCAGGTTGCGGGTCGATTCCGTTTCGCCCAGCTCGGCGATCGCGTCGAGTTCGCGCGCGAGCGAGTCGTCGACCGAGCTTGCGAGACTGCGGTTGATGATCTCGGCAGCGCGGGCGGGAGCGGGATTCTGCGACGGCTTTGCCTGGACCGGCTCCGCGTTTACTGCCGGCTGACCTCCCGGTCGTTTGCCGCTTTTTAGTTTATCGCGGGCGGCGTCGAGTAATCTTTCCTGCGGCACAACTTCGTCGACAAGGCCAAGGTTGAGAGCTTCCGCGGCGGGACAAAGTTTCCCCTTCAAAATCACCTCGCCGGCTTTCTCCGGCCCGATCAGTCGAGGCAGCCGAGTGGCGCCGCCCCAGGCGGGAACGAGCCCCAGCGTCGTTTCCGGAAGACCGATGCGTGTCGCGGGCGCATCCGAGGCGACACGGTAATCGCAGACCAGCGTGACTTCATAACCGCCGCCCGCGCAGGCGCCGTGGATCGCCGCCACGGTCGGGACCTTGAGCGCAGCGAGCCGATTGAAAACGCGCTGGCCTTCCGCGATGAAGGCGCGCATCTCGCCGGTTTGGGCCTGGCGCAGGAGAGTTTGCAAATCCGCGCCCGCGATAAAGATCGACTTCTTCGCCGACGTGAGAATGACGCCGTTAAGCCCCGCTTCTTTCTCGAGGAAATCGAGCTGCCCGCTCAGGTCGCGCATTGTCGCCGTGTCGAAAATGTTCGCGCCCGAGTCCGGGCGGTCGAAGGTCAGGACACAAACGCCGTCGTCACCGATATCGCGCCGGATGGTGGGCGCCGCAGGAGAAGCACTCATCCGGTTTAGTTTGGCCGGTTTTCGGGAAAAATCCAAGTGTTGTAGCCGGGATCGATGATCCCGGTCGGGTGGACGCCTGATCTGAGCGGCCGGGATGAACCATCCCGCCTACAGCGATTGCGCGCTGCAAGTGGCGGTGTTACAACCTCGTGGCCCCGGTCGGGACGGCCTTTCGCGCTCTTATGGTCGGCAAGATTCTCATACCCGAAATTCAAGGCATGATCGAGGCGCGGGATTTCGCCGCGCTGCGCGAGCTGTTTTCCGAAATGCCGCCGGCCGATGTGGCCGAGATCATTCTCGATCTGCCTGAGGACGAACAGGTCATCATCTTCCGCATCCTGCCGCACGTCTTGGCGGCGGATGTCTTCGAGTATCTCGACGTCGATGTCGACGCGCAGCAGCAACTGCTGCGCGGCATGGCGCACGAACAGGTGGTCTCGATCCTGAATGAGATGTCGCCCGACGATCGCACAGCGTTGCTCGAGGAACTTCCGAGCGCGGCTGCGCGCCAGCTCATCCGCCTGCTCACGCCGGAAGAACGCCGGATCGCGCAGGCGCTGCTCGGTTATCCCGAAGGCAGCGTCGGCCGCCTCATGACGCCGGACCTGGTCGCGGTGGATGCGAGTTGGA
>JACCZO010000066.1 GCA_013695925.1 Chthoniobacterales bacterium | reverse complement strand
TGTCGTTCGTCGCGATCGAAGTGCCGTTAGCGTCGAAGACCTCCAGGCTCGGATCTGCCAGCGGAGCGGCGATTCCGGTCGCCGCAAGCGAAGGCCCGATGGCGCGCAGGACGACGGTTGTGCTATCCACCTCGCCCACGATGAAGCCGCTGATCAGGACATTATCGCCCGTGCCGACGAGGCCGCGCGTGCTAATATTGGCGAGTTTTGAATCGGCCAGCGGCGACAGATCGTAGGCTTCGACCAGGGCAATGCCCGGAACCTCGTCTTTTCCCCTAACGACAAAAGTATAGGCGCCAGGCTCGAGTGTCTGGATGGTCGCTGCTTCCGCCGGGTCACCCGGGGCGAAGCCCTCTGCGGTGATTTGCCCGGCACCAGGATCCGATTCCCAGTCATCATTGCTGGCTACTTCGGCGCCGCTGGAATCGAAAATGGTCAGGTTGGGGTCAGCCAGCGTGGCGGAATTTCCAACCAACGCCCCGAGCGACGGTCCGAGGGCGCGGAAAATAATGGTCTGTGGCTCCGTGCCAGTGACGATAAAGCCGCCAATCAAAGCATCATCGCCGGGGCCGACATTGCCGCGTGTCGAGATATTAAGATTACGCGCCATGACCGTCGGAAACTTGGTGCTTTCGAGGTGGAGCGGAATCGAATTGAATGCAGTGTCGCAGGAGTCAGTCACGTACTGGTAATAGAAGACCGTCTCCCCGGACGCGTCCAAGCCCAGTAATTGTGCGAAAGGCGGGCTAGCGCCTGGCCCACCCACAAGAGCGTAGTCGATCAGGTAGTTCAGCGGAGCGTCCTCATACACACTGCCGCAGAATGGACTGTAGACAGTCCCGTTCAGGGGATAATTCCAGACCTCCGTTGCCGTCATCGTCGTCAGATCAATCTGATATTTCCGAGGTGAGGCAAAAGTCCTCAGGATGCCGGGAGGAACTTGGAAGCCGCTGTTTTGTCCGTTATCGAGGACCAAGAGTCCCTGATCATAAGTCACTGATGGCGCATGCTGACCGATCGGCGGCAGGCTCCCGGAAGCGAGAGTAAGAGCGTATTTGGCAAGGGATGGGAATAGGAACCACTTCTTCGTCCTGTCCCCAAGGATCCATTTGATCTCGGCCGTCTCGTAATCGATGCAAATAAGAAAATTCTCGCGGCTTGAAATCACTAAAGAGTCGTCAGCGCGATTGTAAGTGACGCTGTTATTATGAAACCAATCCGTGGGCGAAGGATAAACAAACTGCGAAGGATCGTCCCCCCCGGCGATCATTGCGTCGCTGATGATTTGGGCTAGGTTCCAGGTCTTTAGAAGATTTCCGGCTGCGTCTACCTCTATGTTTACAGATTCGAATTGGGTCGCGGTATCTACATCCAGAATCAAGCCAAGTTTACCGCGATCGATGTTATGATGAATGAAAGTAATGCCATAATCACCGTTTGCGGCTAGAGTCGTGACTGTGCCGTCGAGATCGACTCTTAAGAGCACGCCATTTCCAGCCTGATAAATCGCATTGTCGAAAAAGGCCGAGTTATAACGAGAGACACCTGCAATGCCCACCCACCTCAGCGCGCCATCAGTGTCGATGATCGCGGGCGAAAACTCGCTGCAGGCGCCTTTAACTAACATATAGTCATAGCTTAACGAGGTGGTGTCAGTGCGCGCTTGCAGGACGGTCGGCGATTGGTAACCGCAAGGTTCATCGAACGCATCCGTTGTAATCGTAAGCGTATCGTTCTTGGAGGAGCCGTCATTAAAGAAGTAGGTAAGGGTGACGGTGTTCGCAAAATCCGAATACAAACCCCAGACAGGCAGAAAGATGTCACCGGTGTCGGCGTTGACGTAACCGCGGTCGGTAAGATAGTCGTTGGTGTAAGTACCGGAAAGAGGACGGGTGACCGAACCTATTTTTGGCATAATCGCAAAGCGTATGCTTTTGAGAGGGCTGGTCTCGCTCGCCAGCAAATCCACCTGATGTATGAAAGGCGTCGGTCCGGCCGTTTGACCGGTGATGGTCACGGTCGTTTCATCGGCCTGAGTCGCAAAGGTGTCGTTGAACGAGAAGGTCAGAATCGCGAGGACGAGCGACGGAAGAAGTGCTTTCATAGGTGTTCTCAATCTTGCAAAGAAGCCCTTTTGCGGATTAGACGCAAGTATTCCTGACGGGCAGTCCAATCGAAAGAAAGAAAAACAGTGGGATTGATTTTGTTGAATCGACATCCGGGCCGCAGAGACGCGGTCATACTTTCGGGAGCCGGACGTCGAGGAGGAGCGAAGCCAGAATCGCGGGCGGCCGAGCGTGGAGAGGGCGTAAACGCCATTCCCCGATAAAACTTAACTGCGCCACAGCCGCTTCGCCGCGATCGCGCGCGACCTTGCAGGGGGGGCTTCGATTAAAAGACAAGCCATCTCGCGAGGGCACTGCTGAAGCAGCCGTCCACCCTTGTCCCTCGTCCGAGCGTTGAGGCACCGGTCGGGCATTGCTGAACCGATCCTCCGAGCGGGTAGATTCTTTCCTCCAGACTGTCGCAGGTTGTCGACTTCGTTTTGCGATCAAAAGCGCGCATAATGAAGGTTTGCGGCGCAACGAGAAGCAGGGCACGACGAGTTATTGAAGGCAAGAAATTCTTCGGCTGCAGCGACTCAATCAATCCAGGAACGTTGGCCGGCCGTTGTTAGAGGTCAAATAGTTCGAACAAGCCGACGGCCGGGGTATCGTTAGCGTCAGCACCAGTGACGATTGTCGTGTAGGCGCCCGCCGGCAGACGAAGGATTGTGGCGGATTCGGCGTCATCGGGCGGCGCGAGTCCATTCTGTTCGATCTGCGGCGCGCTGATGTCGTCCCGCCAGCTATCGTTCCCGCCAATCGCCACGCCATTGGCGTCATAAACGGTCAACATCGGATCACCCAGCGGAGCGCTTATCCCTGAAGACGCAAGAGATGGCCCGCGGGCTCGAATGACTTGGGTATTAGTCTCGACCTCGCCCACAATGAAACCGCCGATAAGCACATCGTCGCCTGTACCGACCAAACCGCGGGTGCTAAGATTGGCCAGTTTTGAAGCCGACAGCGGAGAGAGGTCGTAAGCCTCCGCCAACCCGATCCCCGCTGTAGAGTCCTTCCCGGTCACAACGAAAGTATAAGCTCCCGGAGCCAAAGTTTGAATGGTGGCGGCCTCGGCTGTGTCGGTTGGAGCAAGTCCATTCGCGATGATTTGTGCTGCTCCAGGATCAGATTGCCAGTCATCGTTTAGTGCTATCGCCGTGCCGGTGGAATCAAAAAGAGTAAGAACAGGATCGGTGGAGACGCTCAGACCGCCCGCGCCACCCAACGATGGCCCAAGGGCTCGCAGCAGAACCGTCTTGTCGGCGGTGCCGGTAACAATAAAGCCAGCAATCAGCGAGGCCTGCTCTTTCCCGATCAATCCGCGGGTGGAGATATTGAGCATCCGAGGCAACACTGTGGGGAAGGCGGTCGACTCCAAATGAAGTGGAATAGAACTGAACGCTTCTTCACACGTACTGGTTACATATTGGTAGTCAAAAATCTTTTCGCCCGCGGCATCCAATCCGAGTAACCGCGCGTGTGGCGGCTGAGCGTCGGGGAAGCCGACCATCGCGTAGTCGAGCAGGTAGTTCAGTGGAGCGTCTTCATAGACGCTGCTGCAGAAAGGGCTCTTGACGGTCTGGTCCATCTCATAATTCCACACTTCCGTTGCCGTCATGTTTGGAGTATCGAGTCGATATTTCCGGGGGCTGGCAAACGTCCGGTTTACTCCTGGCATATCGGTAAAAAAACGACTATTCGTTCCGTTATCAAAAACGAGGAGGCCTTGGTCGTAAGTAACGGAGGGGGCATGCTGGCCGATCGGCGGCAGACTGTCCGACGCGAGCGTGAACGCGTATTGGGCCAGAGAAGGAAAGGTGTGCCATAGCTTTGTCGGGTCTCCCAAAATCCACTTAATCGAGCCTGTCTCGTAGTCGATACAGATGACGAAATTTTCCCGACTCGAGACGATTAGGGAGTCATCTGCGCGGTTATAAGTCGTGGCATTATTGTGAAACCAATCATCGGGGGAGGGAAAGACGAACTGGGTGGGATCATCTCCAGCGGCCGTCATCGCTTCGCTGATAATCTGACCCAGATTCCATTCCTTCAGGATCTTGCCGGTAGCGTCGACCTCGATATTAACTGATTCCAACTGTTCAGTGGTATCGACATCGAGGATGAGACCGGACTTACCTCGATCAATGTTGTGATGCAGAAAAGTGACGCCGAGATCGGCATTGCTGGCGATCGTCGTAATCGTTCCGTCAAGGTCAATCCGGGTAAGACCTTCCTTGGCAACATAAAAGGCGTTATCGAAAAAGGCGGAGGTGTAACGTTCCGCTCCCGCCGGTCCCACCCAGCGCAGAGCTCCGTCTGTGTCGATGACCTGGGGGGAAAAGGTGCTGCAAGCGCCTTTGATCATGATGTAGTCATAACTCAAAGACGTCGCGTCAGTTCTCTCCTGCAGTTTTATCGGGTTATCGTAACCGCAATCGTCAGTAAAAGCTGCTGTCGTTACTGTTGTCGCATCTTGCTTTGACGAACCATCGTTGAAATAATACGTGAGGGTGACAGCGTTTTCGAAGTTGGCATAGAGTCCATAAACGGGCAGAAAGATTTCGCCGGTCGCTGGGATGAGATAACCTCGCCCGGTCAGGTAATCGTTCGAATATGTTGCGGAGAGAGGTCGCGTGACGGAACCAATTTTGGGAGAGATTTTGAACTGAATCTTACTCAGGACGCTCGTATCGCTTGCGGTTAAACTAAGCTGACTAATGAACGGTGTAGGGCCTGCGTTTTGGTCAATAATGGTGACGGTGGTGTCGTCGGCCTGTGTGGCATTCGCAGGGTGAGATCCGAAAATTAGAAGAGCAGAGACAATGAGAAGCGGGCGTCTTGTCATAGGTGTTTTACCGGGACTTTTTTCAAGTTTCCATCACGTTGTCACGGGCTGCAGTCGAATCGAGTGGAAAGTTTTGTTTTGTTAAACTTTTTGCGAGAAGCTGAATGAACCGGGATGGCGGAACTTTCTGCGCCGTCAAACCATCCCGAGTTTCATCCGCCCAGCTTCGCTGATCATGTTCTGGTTCCAAGGCGGATCCCAGACTAGTTGCACATCGGCTTCTTCTACACCGTCGATGCTCAAGATTTTGCTCTGGGCGTCATGCGCGATGGCGGGGCCCATCCCACAGCCCGGAGCGGTCAGGGTCATCTTCACTTCGACTTTGGTGCCGCCTTCCGCCTTTTGCACCAGACTGCAATCATAGACCAGGCCGAGGTCGACGATGTTGACCGGGATTTCCGGGTCGTAACACTGCTTCAGTTGTTCCCAGACCGCCTTTTCATCGACGGGTGCGCCGGGTTCCGAGGTTTTGGACTTTTCGCCGCTCTCGGACGCAGGCTTTTCCAAACCGAGCGCATCGAGATCGTTTTCGGCGACGCGGGCCAGGCCTTGATAGGTAGCAATCGTGTAACTGCCGCCCAGGGTCTGGGTCACGACTCCGGGCGTGCCCGCGGGAATTGTCGTCTTGGTGCCAGCCGGGATCTGGATGACTTCGAGCTCGCGGGACGTGGTGAATTCAGTGTTTTCGTGCATGAGAAAAAGTTCCTTAGGTTAGGAATCGAGGACGATTTTTAATTTCTTCTGCGGTGTGGCAGCGGGGGTAAAAGAGTCCATCAGGGTCGGCGACTGGGCCGTTTGCGGGGCGGGTGCCGGAGCGCCGCTCAGTGCGGAACGCAGCGCGCCTTCGACTAATTGCGCGCAGTGAATCTTCACCGGCGGCAACGCGCCTAATGGCGCCGCCAGCTCTTCGCCCGACATCGACATCGCTTCGTCGACCGTCTTGCCTGCGAGCAACTCGGTCGCCACGCTCGCAACCGCGATCGCGGTCTGGCAGCCAAAAGTCTGGAAGGTCGCGCGATCGATCACCTTGCGGCCGCCTTCTTCCTTGAACTTCACCCACATTCGCAGCATGTCGCCGCAATCGGCGCTGCCGACGGTGCCGATGGCGTCGGCGTTTTCCATCTCGCCTAGGTTTTGCGGATTCTTCACCGCCGCTTCGATCCGTTGTTCGA
>JACCZO010000046.1 GCA_013695925.1 Chthoniobacterales bacterium | reverse complement strand
GTTCCGGAGCGATGCCGAGGCCGACCGGGGTCAGCGACCACGGCTACGGTTCTGCGAAGCAGCTCGGGACGAGAATCGCGTCGCTCATCCCGTGCAGAAGCTTCTTGTCGGCCGGACAGATGGTCGCGAGCGCGCCGCGCAGGGTCACATTCTGCGGTTCGACAAAGTAATAAGGACAAAGGCGCACCCGCCCCCGCATCGTCGTAAGCTCATCGGTCGCCGCGTCCCAATACGGATGATCGAACAAGCGACCTTTGTGAAAACGCTGCATAATGGTCGGTTCGCGCTCAAAACCGGCCAGGGCATCGGTGATCCGCTGCTGCCATTCCGCATGCGGCAGATCGGAGCCGAGGGCCACGCCCCGGCTGCCCCAGCCTAACGGCGAGAACCCGCTCACTTTGAGCAAAAGATCGCGCTCCGTCTGACTAAAGCGCGCCGCTTCCTGCCAATCGTGGATCTCCAGCCGCGGAATGACGGCATGCTGCGGCAACGGCGTCGGATCGAGAATCCAAGTATACGGAATGATTTTCTGAAGGGTCCGAAAATACTTATCTCCTAGCTCCCGCCGCCAGAAATCGCGTAGCGGCTGGAGCCAGAAAAACGCGAACCACATCTTCTCTTCGAGGTACGGCTTGAAGGGCGGCGTGACCATGAGCTCGCCTTGCCCCGCCGTCTCGATCAGCGTGGTGATGCCAGGCAGATTCGGCAGATCGAACAGCTCGAAGAACCGGTAAACATCGCGCCCGGGTTGGGGCTGATAATGCTCGGCCGCTTCCACCTTCCAGGAACGCTCGGGAAAACGCTCGTTGAGATGCCTAACGATCCATTCCATCTCCGGGCGATAGGTGGCCGATTCCTGCGAGATAACGATATCGCCGCCCCGGGGCAGAACCGTCGCGAAACCATCGAGCATTCCGTCCGCCCCGCCGATCACCTCGGAGCCAAGCCCCGCGTAGGTTTGATTCAACCACGCGGTCAATCCGATCCCGCCCGGCACCGAATCGACTTCCGCGATCGTCCAGCCTTCGTCAGTCAGGACGAGATCCGGACGGATGACTCGCGGAAGTTCATCACGAAATTCTTTCCGGCGCGAAAACTCGATCAGCTCGGCCGGCTTCCCGATATCGAGATAGCGCGCCACCCAGGCGGGCTGCTTACCCTTGACGCTTTGCTGGTAGAGCTGATTGCAGGCGCGCTGGAAAACGAAAAGCTGATGGCCGAGTCGCTCGAGATCGCGCCGGCTCTTTTCATCGATCGCGAAGGGCTCGGGTGAAAGAAGCCAATCTTTCGCGGCGAAGAGGCTTTCCTCCGGGCGGGCTTCGCGGATGGCGGTCAGACGATCGATTTCCGTTAGCATGAAGGCCTCGCAAGTTTCGATGCCTCGCCCGCCGCGTTCAACCGGGAATCACGGCGCCGTGAGTTTCGGCAGCGCGGCTTCGATCGCGCTCCGCTCGCCTTCCAGCCATGGGGGAAGCACGAGCGACTCCCCGAGCGTGGCCTGACCTTCGTCCACGCCAAAACCGGGCCCGTCCGTCGCCAGCTCAAAAAGCACCCCGCCGGGCTCACGAAAATAAACGGATTTGAACCAGAAGCGATCGATCACCGGCGTTGGCTCCGCGCCGTGCTCCGCCACGTTTTGCCGCACCGCGAGCTCGTGCGCGTCGTCCCGCATCCGCCAGGCGATGTGATGGACGCTCCCAGTGCCCCACGCTCCACGCCGCGCGCCCGGCTCCGCGCGCAGCTCGAGATATTGGCCGGAAGTCCCCTCGCCCAGCGCATAACGAGTCCACCCGTTCTCCACCCCGATTTCCCGGAACCCGAGTCCGTCGCGGAGAAACGAAAGGGTTGGCGCAAGGTCGTGCTCGACGAGGCGCGCACTTTCCAGGCCGCGAATCTGATGCTCGACCGGGATCGGACTTCTCTCCCACGGAGTGAAGGAACGGCCTGGCGAACTCTGGCTTTCCGTAAGCGCGAGCCGGAGGCCGTGGGGATCGACCAAGGGCAGGACGTGCTGCCCAAAACGGACTTCGGGCGAATTGATTTTGATCCCGTAACGAGCGAGTCGCCCGCTCCAAAAACCGAGGCTGCCCGGCGGCACCGCGAGCGAGACTTCCGTACTCAAGCCATGGCCTTCCTGATGCGGAGCGAGTTGCGCCCACGGGAAAAAAGTCAGGTCGGTACCCGGGTGACCCTCGGCATCGGCATAGAAGAGATGATAGGTGCCCGGATCATCCTGGTTGACGCTTTTCTTGACCAGGCGCATCCCGAGCACGCCGGCGTAAAAATCGAGATTCTCCTGCGCGGGTCCGGCGATGGCCGTGACATGATGGAGTCCAGAGATCGGCTGCATCCGGCAATCTCGCGCAGGCGGTGGCCGGGGAAAAAAGGAATCTTTTCAAATCATCCTCCTCTGCAAAACTGGGCGACCTGTATGATCAATCGACTTATCCTTTTGCTTTTCGCCGGCCTTCTCGCCACCGCGGCGCGGGCCGAGCCACCGGTCATCTTTCTCGTCCGCCATGCCGAGCGCGCGGCGATCAGCGGACATGTCCCCTCCGACACCGGGCTCTCGGAAGCGGGGCAAGCGCGCGCGCAATCCCTGGCGGCGGCGCTGCGAGACGCGAAAATCAGCGCGATTTACACGAGCGAATACAAGCGTACCCGGGAAACGGCCAGGCCGCTCGCCGTGTCGTTAGGGATTCGACCGGAAGTTATTCAGGGCGACGATTTCAGATCGTTACTCCGAAAACTAAGAACCGCCCGGGGCAATGTCCTCGTGGTGGGACATTCCAACACCCTGCCGCAGATCATCAACGCGCTCGTCGCCTCCTCCCGTGTCGCCGGCGCCGAGTCTGATTTCGACAACCTGTTTGTCGTGGTGCGGACACCGGAGCCGCGCTTGATTCAACTGCGTTATCGTTAGGGGAATTACTTCTGCTCGAAGATCTCGGTTCGCCGGACCCGCTCGCCCTTGAGGAAGACATTCGAGATCGAGGAGAGCGCGCGCACGTCCTGCAACGGGTTGCCGTCGACCACGAGGAGCGACGCTTCTTTCCCTTTTTCGATCGTGCCGATGCGATTCGCGGCGCGCAGGAGCCGGGCCGCGTTTCCGGTGGCGGCCTGGAGGGGGACCGCCGGCGGAATTCCCGCCGCCACCCAAAGCTCAATCTCGCGCTGCACGGTCGGCCCATGGAACACGAGAAAATTTCCTGCGTCCGAGCCAGTCACGAGCATGACGCCGGCCTGCCAGGCCTTGCGCAGATTGCGGCCACCGATCTCCATCGAGAGCGGGTAATGGCTCAGCCCGTCGCGCATCGATTTCGTCTCCGCGCTGCTCGCGGCGTGCTCCGTGCCAGTGAGCAGCTCCTTCGTCGTGACCTGCTGGACTAACGACCTTTTGAGCAGATCGGTCTTCCCCTTCGAAAAATCCGCCAGGCCTTCCACCACGCTCAGGGTGGGATCGAACGCGATCCCCTTCGCCTTCATCTCCGCGATCGTGGCCTCGGGAATTTCATCGCGGAAAGAACCGTGTTCGATCGAGTCCGCGCCTAACGACACCGCCTCGGCCACGTCGCGCGCGTCGCCGGTGTGGATCGAGGCGGGCAAGTTCTTCGCGTGCGCTTCCTCGACCACCGCGCCGAGCAGAGCGAGGTCCATCCGTTGGAAGGTGTAACCCGGTACTCCCCCCTCGAGGACGCCTTTGATCGCGTTCACGCCCCTGGCCGCCAGTTCGTCCACCTGCTTGCGCGCTTCCTCTGGTGATTTCGGAAGGCGAAGGAATTGCGCATCGAAACCGACGCGCGCCATCTCCGGCATGTTCTTCGCGTACTCCGTCCCGTGTCCGCCTTCAGCGGTGAAGAGGGGACCGCAAAGAAAGAGCTCGGTGCCTAATCGTTCGCCGCTGTTAAAGCGATCCCGCAGCTTGATCATGTCATCGACTTTATCGCCGAC
The DNA here is from genome assembly GCA_013695925.1 of Chthoniobacterales bacterium. GTDB lineage: Bacteria > Verrucomicrobiota > Verrucomicrobiia > Chthoniobacterales > UBA10450 > Palsa-1392. The sequence goes on along the minus strand of JACCZO010000046.1, from coordinate 9,044 downwards.
GCTGCGGACCGCGGTGACACCGCAATAGAGGTAGGCTGCGAGGGCGCGCTCGTTCGCTTTCGCTGGGTCGAACTTCGACCAATCATCGTAGAAGCCGCCGGGGCCGCCGATATGCACATGCATGTCGATCAGCCCGGGCAGGACGGTCTTCCCCGCGCCATCGATCGCCTCGGCGTTGAGCGTTTTCGCGTCGGGAAACGTGCCGTCGTAGACCTCGGCGATCTTGCCGCTCTTGATCAAGACCGCCCCCGACTCGATCACCTTGCCGTTGCCCACAAAAATGCGCGCGTTCTGGATCAGCCAGGTCTGGCCGCGCCGCATGTCGCGCGCGAGGATGCGCGCTTTTACGAGGTCATGCTGACTCCACGCCTGATAAGCGCCCAGGATCATGAATGGCAGTAACACCACCAGCACCCAGAGCTTGGCCGAGGCGCGCAGTTTCTCTTCTTTCTCCCAGCGGAAAAGTTTCGTCGCGATGAAAGTCCCGACCACGGTGGTGAGAAGAAGGGCCACGACCGAGAGCCAATTCGCCATGAGCGTTTCTCCGCGCTGCATGATCCCGCCGATCCCGGTCATGAGGTAAGTCGCCGGGATGAACTGCGTAACATTCTGCAACCAATGCGGCATGAACGTGATCGGGATGGTCGCGCCGCTGAGGAAGAGCATCGCCATGTAGATCGGCTGGATGAGAATGTTGCTTTCCTGCGAGGAATTCACGACCGCGGCGACGATCAGGCCTAACGAACGGAAGGCGACCGCCCCGAGACAGACGAAAACAAGAAGCGAGACGAGCTGCCCCGGGATCGGCATTCCGTAGAATTGGTGCGCCAGAAAAAGAATCAGCACCACACTCGGAACGAAGAGCACTACCCCGGTGATCATCGAGGCGGCGAGGAGCGGCACCGGCGTGATCGGCGTCACTTTGTAGCGGCGGAGCACGTTCTCCTCGCGCTCCTGGACCGCGCGCATGCCCGCGCCGAAAAGCCCGTTCCCGAGAATGCCGAGGACGACCACCATCGCCACCACCTGAAGAATGGCCGAGCCCTGATTGGCGTCGAACATCTGGGCAAAAACGAAGAAAAACATGAGGGGGAAGAAGAAGTTAAAAAAGAGCACCGTCCGGTTTCGGGCGGCGAGCTTGAGGTCGATTTTGAGAAGGGCGAGAAACGCTTTCATCGATTGAAGATCAAGGAAGGGCGCTTTGGAAGCGCCCTCGGCGGTTGCAAACCGCCGCTCCTTGGCAACTCTGGGACTCGGTGTTTCATCTCGTTAATCTCGCAGCCGTTTCCCCGTCAGCTCGATGAAGACATCCTCGAGCGTCGGACGCTTCAGATGCACGTCCTCCAGTTCAATCCCCTGCGCATCGACCCAGCGGATCAGCTCAACCAGCGTTTTTGCCGGCTGGCTGGAGCTGACGGAAATCTGGCGCCGGTCCTCGCTCACGAGAGTGCGAATGGCACCCGGCCATTGCGGCAGGTCGCCCGCCGGCAACGGCTGGCCTAACGAAATCTCGACACCCGATTGCGTTGCGCTCTTTTCCTGCAATTCTCGCGGCGAACCGATCGCAATGATGACGCCGTCGTCGATGATCGCGACCCGGTCGCAGAGCCGTTCCGCTTCCTCGATGTAATGCGTCGTCATCAGGATGGTGCGCTTCTCCGCGCGCAGCTCCTCGATCAAATCGCGAATCTCGAGGCGCACCTGCGGATCGAGCCCGGTCGTGGGCTCGTCGAGAAAAAGCATCTGCGGATCGTTGATCAGCGCGAGGGCAAGCGCGAGGCGCTGCTTCTGTCCGCCGGAGAGGGTGGCATAGCCGGCGTCGCGTTTTTCCCAGAGCTGCAGACGGCGAAGGAGCGCGTCGCCATCGACATTTTTGGTGTAAAACGCACCGAAGAGATCGAGCGCTTCGCGCACTTTGATCTTGTCCGGCAAATTCGTCGCCTGCAGGCAGACACCGATCCGGTCTTTCAACGCCTGCTTCTGCCGGTCGGGATCAAACCCGAGCACCTTGACGTCGCCCCCGGTCCGCGGGCGCAACCCCTCCAGGATTTCGACAGTCGTGGTCTTCCCGGCGCCGTTCGGCCCGAGCAACCCGAAGACCTCGCCCGCGCTGACCTCGAAGTCGATCCCCTTGACCGCTTCCAGCGGGCCGTAGCATTTGCGCAGGCCGCGCGCGTAAATGACAGGCTCGCTCATACGCTCTGCGTCAGCTCCGGGTAGCGCACACGTCTCGTGTTCTGGTCGCGCTGTTCCAGCGCGACGAACTTTTCCTGAATCGGCGCGCCAGGAAAAGTTCGCGACCCCGAAAGCATTCGGGGTCTCCAGCACACGAGACGTGTGCGCTACCCGAATGGGACGCCGCCGCTGCGGTCATCGGGCTTTTCGCCTAACGAGACGGGGTAATTGCGTGAGCAAAAAGAGCAACGCCACCCCTCCGCAAATCTTCGCGAAAAGCTCACCGTGCCGGACATAAAATGTCATCTGTCCATCGGTCGGAACGGCCACCTCGCCGGTGAGCACGCCCTCGGTGAACTGGCTGCCCTCCGAATCGCGCAGCACCTGGGTGACGCGGCCGAAGCGATTCACAAAACAGGTCACGCCCGTGTTCGCCGCCCGCGCCATCGGGCGCCGCGTCTCGACACAACGAAAGACCGCATTCGCGAGATGTTGCTGTGAGCCGGCGGAACGCAGGAACCAGCCGTCGTTCGTCACGTTGGCGAGCAGGTTTGCGCCGCGCAGGACAAACCGGCGGGTCAGTTCCCCGAGCGTGTCCTCGAAGCAAATCAGCGGCGCCACCTTCACCGCCGCGTTCGTTAGGTTAAAAACCGTCGCCTCTTTTCCCGGAGTGAAATCGGCCGGCACCTGATCGCCGACGATGCTGGAGATAAAAGGCACGGTGTGCCGCCCCGGGACGTATTCGCCGAAGGGCACAAGATGCAGTTTGCGGTAAACTTGAATCTTCTCGCCCCCGGCGGAGACGAGCAGGGCGGCGTTATAGTCGCCGCCTTCATCGGCATCGATCGTCCCGAGGAGAAGGTCGGTCTTGATCGAAGCGGCGAGATCCATCACGAACCGGTAATTGCTCTGCTCGAGCAGCGCGGGCGCGGGGGTGGAGCTTTCCGGCCAGATGATCAATTGCGGCGGCGGTTGCGTGGCCAGGCCGACGTGGGTCAGCCGCTCGAATTGCGCAAAAATCTTCGACTGGAATTCCGGACTGAATTTTTCGTCGCGCGGGATGTTGGCCTGTACCGCCGCGATCTGCAGCGGCTCCGTCTCCGCCGGCATCTGGAGCTGGCGAAGGCCGTAGCCGCAGAGACCGACAATCGCGGCGAGAGTGAGGGTGAAATCGTAATGCGGTCTCCGCACCCGGATCCGGCTCTCGATCGTGAAACGCCGCACCGTCGCGACACCGATGACATTGCTGAAGGCGACGATGAAGGAAAGCCCGGCCACCCCGGTGATCTCGGCGATCTGGATGATCGGCAAGACGTCATGCAACGGCACACCAAGGCCGTTCCAGCCCCAGCCGCTGAACATCCAGCTCCGCACCCATTCCAGCGCCACCCAGCCGGAGGCAAGAACGAGCGCAAGCCCGAGATTGCGAAAGGAATTGAGCCAGGGCGAGCGGGCTTCGGGCGGGGAGTCGTTAGGCTGGGATGTCGGCCAGGCGTTCGAACGCGGCGGGGGTGCGGGCAGCGGCTTGCGCGGGCGCAGGAGACCGGCCAGCCAGGCCCAGAGCGCAAAATAAACGCCCATGTAGAGACCAACGATGACCATTCCCGGGACGGTCACGGTGTGCAGCCAGGAAAAAACACCCCAGAAGAAAATTACCCCCGCGAGGTAGCCGAGAAAGAGATCCCGCAGCCAGCGGCGCTTCGTCCCCTCCCCTGAAAACCAGACCGCGGCCAGAAGCGGCGTGAGCGCGATCCAGCAAATCCAGGTCTGCTCAAAGGGCGCGAAACAAAGGACCGTCAACACACCGGTCAAAGCCGCCGCGAGCCATGGCCAGACCTGAAGCCATTTCCGGCTGGGCAGATTTTCGCTCACTCGAAATCAGGAGCGGCGCTTGCGGCGGCCGGTCTCCTCTTTCTGCCGCGATGGGTAGACCGCGCCTTTAAGATCACGGGCAAAGGCCGGATTCACCCGAAACGAGGCCGACTTCACGTCGTCCATCGTCCGGACATTCACTTTGTTGGAGACGACGTAATCCTGCGAGATCAGGCCGGTGAGGGTGTCGAGGAATTCGGCGCCTTTCATTTCGTCCGTTCGATCTGCCAGCTGCGCGCCGGCCATCATGCCGCCGCTCAGGCCGATTGTTTTCAGGATGGAGATCTCCCCGCCGTTGAGAGTGATGTCGCTCATAGGGAAGTATTCGGTCTCTCTCGCGAACTGTCCAGAAGCCGTTAGGCCGCGACTCGACGGTGCGCGTCCTCCTGCAGCCACTGCCAAAGGGCGGCAAGCTTCTTCTCTACCTCCGGCTTGAGCGCCGCCAGTTCCGCGAGCGTGAATTCCCTCCCCGGCGGCCGGCGCTCCGCAAAGAGGTAATACTTGATCTTGGGCTCGGTTCCGGAGCCGCGCACCGCGATCCGGGTCTGGTCCGCCAGTTCAAAAATCAGCATTTTTTCCCGCGGGATAGTGTCGCCCTCGACGTCGCTGATGGTATCGTTCTCGAAATTCCGGATCGAGGTGACTTTGCTCCCCAGCATTTCGTTAGGCGGATTCTGCACATAGGTGGCGAGAAGGCGCTGGATCCTGGCCGCGCCCTCCGCCCCTTCGAAAGTGAGCGCGCCGTTCTTCTCCTCGTAATATCCAAACTCGGCATAAACCTGGTCGAGCAGGCCGTCGATCGTCAGACCTAGCGATTTGGCGTGAGCGGCGACTTCGCAAAACATGATCGCCGCACCGTTCGCGTCCTTGTCGCGCACGAAATCGGCGCCGCTGTAGCCGTAACTTTCCTCGCCCCCGAAAATGTAATAAGCGGAATGCGCGAGACGCAGGCGGCGCGTTTCTTCCTCGGAGAGATCGCGGTAGTCGCCCTTCACTTCCGCGGCCAGGGCGCGCTCGTACTTTTCGAGTTTCGCGCCGATGTACTTGAAACCGGTCAGAGTCTCGATACAGCGCAGGCCAAACTTTTCCGCGATTGCCTTCAGGAGGTCGGTGGTAACGAAGGTCTTGATGATCACGCCTCGTTCCGCATTCGCGGGAGTGAGCACGCCCTGCTCAAACAGTTTCTTCGCGCGGTAATAGGCCATGAGGGCCCCGATCTGATTGCCGGTGAGCAATTTCATCTCGCCCTTCTCGCTCCGCACCGCCACGCCCATTCGGTCGCCATCGGGATCAGTCGCGATCACCAGATCGGCCTCGCGCTTCTTCGCCAGCTCGATTGCGAGCTTCAAAGCCTCGGCGTTTTCCGGGTTGGGCGACTGCACGGTCGGAAAACGTCCATCGAATCCATCCTGTTCCACGACCACGTCGAAGGTGAATCCGAGCCGCTTCAGCATCGGTTTGATGATGACGCCGCCGGTCCCGTGGATGGGGGTGAAAACAATCCGCAAATCTCCCTGCGCGCGGACCAGGGCCGGATCGAGGACCAGGGTTTCGAGTCGCGCCATGTAAGCCTCGTCGACTTCCGCCCCGATGGTCGTGATCGCTCCATGCGATTCGTTAGGCGCAGGCGTGTCGGCGGCGTTGACCTTGGCGATGATCCCGCTGGCGTGCGGCTCCACCACCTGCGCGCCGTCGCTAAAATAGACCTTATAGCCGTTGTCGTGCGGCGGGTTGTGGCTCGCAGTCACGACCACGCCGGCGTCGGCGCGCAGATAACGAACGGCAAACGAGAGCTCGGGGGTAGAGCGCGGGCCGTCAAAGATAGCGGCGTCGCAGCCATTGCGCGCGGCGATCTCGGCCGCTAGGCGGGTGAAATCGGAGGAGAAGAAACGGGGGTCGTGCGCGATAACGATTTTCGGCCGGTCGCTCCGGCCTTCGCTCTCGAACCACTGGCACAAATACTGGGCCAACCCCTGGGTGGCCCTGGCTACGCTATCGTAGTTCATCGCGTTCGTCCCGACGCAGGGATATTGCGGCCGGCCGAGGTCGTTAGGCGTGCCGCGCTCCGCAGCTGTCACCACCTTGCCGATGGTGCGTCCGCGAACCCCGCCGGTGCCGAACGCGAGCGAACGATAAAAGCGGTCGTTCAGTTCCGTCCATCGCCCGCCCTCGATTAATTCGGCAATCGACTGCGCGGCAATCGGCGAGCCCGTGTTCTCGAGGGTGCGCCGAATGTTCGTCGCGCTCGACCCGAGCAGTTTTTCCGTCGCCACCGCACTCTCGATTGCCGCCGACTCTTCCATCCTGCCACCTTTCCGGCACGAACCGTCCTTTGCAAGTTGCCGGTGGCGCGGCTCGACAGGGCGGCATCTTCCGGCGAAAAACGTGCCATGCTGGAGATTGAAGCGGTTTCGAAACAGTTCCGTGGCGGGCACTACGGGGTGCGCGATATCTCACTGGGATTGAAATCGGGCGTAATTGGCCTCCTCGGTCCGAACGGGGCGGGCAAGACCACGCTCATGCAGATGATCGCGACCATCACCCGGCCGACCAGCGGGCGGATCTTGTTTGAAGGCGTCGACGTGACGAAGCGCCCTAACGATGTCCGCCGCAAGCTGGGTTACCTGCCGCAGGACTTCGGCGTCTACGACAATCTGAGCGCGGTGGAATTTCTGACCTACTTCGCCGCGCTCAAGGGCGTGCATTCGAAAGCGCGCGTCATGGAAATGCTCGAGCACGTCAACCTGCACAGCGTGGCCCGGCGCGCGGTCGGCGGGTTCTCCGGCGGGATGAAGCAGCGGCTCGGCATTGCACAGGCGTTGATCAACGACCCCGCGCTCCTGATCGTCGATGAGCCGACCGCCGGGCTCGATCCGGAAGAGCGCGTTCGTTTTCGGAACGTGCTTTCCGAGATCGGCTTCGGGAAACTGGTCATTCTCTCGACGCACATCGTCTCCGACATCGAATCAATCGCGACCCAGATCGCGGTCATGAAGGCCGGTGCACTGGTGACGATTGGTCCGCCGGAAGCCCTCCTCCAGGCGTGCGCCGGCAAGGTCTGGCGCAGTGTCGTTTCGTCCGATGAATTCGATGCCCTGCGCGGGACGCTCAAGATCTCGAGCGCGGTCCGCAAACCCGACGGGGTCCATCTTCGTTTCGTCGGTCCGGAACCGGCCCTCGCCGCTTCCCCGGCGGAGCCGGAGTTGGAGGATGCGTTCCTCTACCTGATGAATTTCGGCGCGGAGGAGACTGCGGCGCGATGAGTGGCAGCCTGGCGCGGGTCGCCGCCATTGTGCGGGTGGATTTTTTGGTGCGGTTCCGCCGCGTCTCGACCGTCATCGTCTTCCTGCTCCTGAGCGCGTTTGCCTACGTCTGGCTCCCGGCGCCATCGACCGGTCGTGCACTCATCCAGATCAACGATCACCGCGCGATCTACAATTCCGGAGCGATTGGGATGGGAACGGCATCGTTAGGCATGGTTTTTGTCGGCCTCTTTGGCTTCTACGTGATCTCGAGCGCAATTCGGAAGGATGTCGTGACGCGTTGCGGCCTGGTGGCGGCTTCGACCCCGATGCGATCAAGTGAATACCTGCTCGGAAAATTCTTCGGTAACGTCTGCTTCCTGACGACGTTTCTCGGCGGCTTCATGCTTAGCTCGATGGCGATGGTCCTGGTGCGCGGCGAGGCGCCGATCGAGCCGCTCGTTTTTATCGGGCAATATCTGCTCCTTACGCCCTCTGCGGTCGTCTTTGTCTCGGCCGCAGCGGTCCTCTTCGAATCGATTCCATTTCTCTCCGGGAAACTGGGCGATGTCGCTTATTTTTTCTTTTGGCTGGCTTTCCTCGGCCTTGTCATCGGCGACGAAGCGAGCCAGCGCGGAATCAGTTGGGCCCGCTATTTTGATTTTACCGGGTCTGGGTTCATGACCGACCAGCTCTCGCGCACGTTGCACACAAACTCGGTTTCGATTGGCGCGTCGACTTTCGACCCGCAGAAGGCACCGATCGTTTTTCCGGGCCTGGCGTTGACGCGGGCGTGGGTGCTGCCGCGGCTGGTTTCGACTTTCGCGCCGCTCCTTCTGCTGCCGGTGGCGGCGCTTTTTTTCCATCGCTTCGATCCGGTGCGAACGAAGCAGACCTCGGAGAAGTCGAGCCGCAACTGGATCGGCCGGCTGCAGAATTTGCTTAGACCAATCAGCGCGCGACTCGTGGCGCCACTCCTCCTGCCGGCACGCGGCGGGTCGTTTCTCGTCGCCATGTGGGCCGACGCGGTTTTGACGCTGACGCTGTATCCGCTCGCCTTGGTGGCCCTGTTCGCGATCACGATTGCAAGCCTGGCGGCGTCCCTCCCTCTACTCATGCCGGGCGCCCTCGCCGCGCTCGCCATCATCGTTTCAAATGTCGCGACGCGAGACGTGCGCGCGAACACAACCGCCGCTCTTCGCTCGATGCCGCGTCTGCGGGAAAACTTCGTCTGGTGGAAGCTCGGCTCGACCTTGCTTCTCGGCCTCCTGCTTGGGGCGGGCCCGCTCGTCCGCGCCGCCCTTGGCGGAACTTTGCCGTTCGCAGCCCTCCTAGGCGGAATCGTCTTTGTCGCAGCGACGGCGACTTCGTTAGGCGTGATGACCCGCAATCCGAAGACGTTCATCGTCATTTTCCTGAGCTTCTGGTATCTGGTGGTAAACGATCACGGGGCAAGTCCCTGGTTGGACTTCGCGGGCTTCTACGGAAGCGGACGCGCCGGCCCGATCCTCGGCTACGCGGCGGGGAGCGCGCTGGCGGTTGCGCTCGCGGAGGGATGGCACCGGCTGCGATTGCGCTCGGCCTAACGACGTCGGAGCCGTTTCCGAACCGGTCTCTGCGCGCGCACGTTCTCCCAGGCCTGACGCAGGACAGGGACGAGCGTCATCGCCTTTACAGAAGCGAGGCGGACAACGGTGCTTCCGCTCCGGCCCCAGGAGCCCGCGGCGGGACGAAATATTTCCGGCGCCGCGCGGA
>JACCZO010000081.1 GCA_013695925.1 Chthoniobacterales bacterium | reverse complement strand
TCTTTTTCGCTCCCAGGGCCATGACCATGCAGACGCATATGTTCATGGGCATGTATGCGCCGACCGACAAACTGACCCTCATGGTCATGCTTCCCTACATACGCAAGGAGATGGACATGCTCGCCTTCGATGGAGAGCGTTTCAGCACGCACAGCGATGGGATTGGCGATGTCGAACTTCGCGGCGTTTATCGTCTTTTTGAAACCAGCGACGCCCGTCACCGGTTCCTCCTAAGAGGTGGCATCGGGCTGCCGACCGGCTCCATCGATGCCACGATGGATGGTTTCCAACTCGAATACCCGATGCAACTTGGATCGGGCACCTTTTCCCTTCTGCCCGGCCTGGCCTATATCGGGCAATGCCTGCCGTGGGGCTGGGGCGCTGATTTTAAGTCAACGATTCAGCTCGGCACTAATGACCAGGACTACCGACTGGGAAACCGGTATCAGCCCAGCATTTGGATAGCTCGACGGTTGGCCAATTGGGTGAGCGTTTCGGTTGGCGGGACGGGTGAGATTTGGGAGAACGTGCATGGAGCAGACCGACGACTCTTCATATCGGATCAACCGACAAACGATCCCAATCGCCAAGGCGGCACAAGACTCGATGCCATTCTCGGCCTCACCTTCCATCCTCAGTATGGATTCCTGCGCCACCACCAATTAATGGTGCAAGGGGAAATCCCGATTGTGCAGTCCCTCGACGGCCCTCAACTGCAACGAAGCTGGGGGCTCCGCTTTGCCTGGTATTTTCAGTTCTAGCAGTTGTCGGAGCCTGGTGCCGGTTTACGCTTCCGAGCAACGTTCGCTGCCGGGCCGGGCGGCGGCCTTCCGGATTCCCGAGCAGAATGGACCCAACCATGAGCAAGGTGGGTTGGGTGGGACTCGAACCCACAACCAACCCCGAAAGCTTTCGGGGCTGCTCACGGCATGTCAATCTTCAGCTAAAAAGATGGGTTGGCTGGGACTCGAACCCAGAACCAACGCCTTAAAAGGGCGCTGCTCTACCATTGAGCTACCAACCCGACTCGCTGCAATTCTTAACGGACCCGCTACTCCATGATAACCAACCCCGAATGCTTTCGGGGCTGCTCTACCATTGAGCTACCAACCCGGCGCGAGCTTCAGGTCTTACGATGATTCGTCAGCCGGCGCAAGAACGAGCCCCCCAATTCGCGAAGCGCCCGCCCTACAACCGCAAAAGATCGCGCAGCGAATTGTGCGGTCGATCGAGTTGCAAGACGGCCAGCCCAGCCTTGGTCGCGCCGGCCGCATCCCGCACCGGGTCGTCTCCCACATGCAGCACCTCGTTAGGCAAAAACCCGCTCGACTCGAGCGCGCGGCGAAAAATCAAGGGGTCGGGCTTGTCCGCACCCAGTTCGCTCGAAAGAAAGATGTGCCGGAAATATTGCGAGATCGAGAGGTGGCCGAAAATGTCGCGGAGACGGCCATCAAAATTTGAGATAACGATCAGCTGATAACGCGGAGCCAGCGCCTCAAGGACTTCGCGCACCTCCGGATAAAGTGCCCAGACGCCCGGTTCGGCAAAGAGGCGGTAGGCCGCCTCAAAAAATCTATCGCGGCCGGGTGCATCGATCCCCAAGGAGACCTGGTCGAGAAGGCGATCGACCAGTTCCCGCCACCAATTCTTGTCGTCATCCGGGCGCGGCCCTCCTCCCGTCGGCGGCCGAACCGGCGCCTCTTTCCAGAGCCGCCCAAAAACCTGATCGACAACGTCAGGGTCGAGTTCGAGCCCTTGCCGCTGCCCGATGAAGGCGTAATTCTGGCCCACACTTTTCGTTAGGCGAATTAAAGTGTTTCCGGCGTCAAAAGAGATCGCTTTGATCATACGCCCTTTCTTTTCGCACAAGGCCGACCCGCGCTCCGCTACTCTTTTTCGCTTTCGAGATCGCCGAGCGAGCGTAAGAGTAGTTCCCGCTCCAGCACGCCAGACCCATGAGTGTTACTGATCCGTGTCTCGATCCCAAATGGGACCAATCTCTCGGCGAAGAACTGGCCAACAGCATCAGCCACGGAGTGGGGCTGTTGGCAGGCTTAATCGGCGCACCGATTCTCATGCTGGCCGCCTGGCGCGGCGGGGACCGGTTCTTTTTTGCCGGCACCGTCGTGTTCGCCGCGGCGATGTTGCTCGTCTATTTCGGTTCGACTCTATATCACGCCTGGCCGCGCGGGCCGGTGAAGTCGGTCTTCCAGGTCATCGATCATTCCGCCATCTTCCTGCTCATCGCGGGGACCTACACGCCGTTCACCCTGGGCCCGCTCCGCGGCGCATGGGGTTGGTCGATCCTCGCACTGGTTTGGACGATGGCGATCTTTGGCGTCGTCCTGAAAAGTGTCCACGGCACTGAGCAGCGCCAAGGCCTCTCGATGGTCCTCTATCTTGGGATGGGCTGGTTGATCCTGGTGGCGTTTCGTCCGTTGATCACGCATGTGCCGCTGAGCAGCCTGGCCTGGCTGGTGGCGGGCGGTCTCGCCTACACTGGCGGCGTTTTTTTCTTTGTCAGCAAACGCCATCGCTACACTCATTTCGTCTGGCATCTGTTTGTCCTTCTGGGCACGGTCTGCCATTTTCTCGCCGTCTTCTCCTGCACTTCCGCATGACCATCCCGCCTACCGAGACCCTGCCGACCGAGCATAACGACCCGATCAACGCCCGCATCCTCGCCATCTCGGAGGACAAGATCGCCGGGTTCGTGCGCGAACCGTTTGCCGAAATAGCGGAGCAGTGCGGGTTGCCAATCGAGACTGTGCTCGAGCGCATCATCGGCATGTTGCGCGCGGGGACGGTGCGCCGGGTCCGCCAGACCCTCCTCGCGACCAACCTGGCCGACGGTGCGCTCGTCGCCTGGAAAGTGCCGCCGGAAAAAATCGACGCCGCTTTCGATTACATGTCGCAACAAGACCCGTTCTCCGGCCATGTCGTGCTTCGCTCAACGGACGCGGTCACACCGGGGTCGGAATACAAGCTCTGGACGACGCTGAAAGTGCCGCACGGTTTTTCGCTGCCACGCCACGGCGAAATTCTTACCGGCATTGTCGGCGCGGAAGATTTCCGGCTCATGCCGGCAAAGGGAATTTTCACCCTCGGCGTCGGTCACGTGCGGCGGAAGCATGTCGAGCCGGGCGCGAAAGCGGAAAAACCGGCGACGATGATCATGGTGCGACCCGCGACCTTGACCGAGAAAGAATGGACCGTCCTGACGGCCCTTAAGCGAGAGTTTGCGCCGGAGGAAATCCGCAAGGCACCCTGGGTCGAGCGAGCGACGGAAGCCGGGGTGTCGTTAGGGGATTTTTTCGCGATCGCGGAGGACCTGACGAGGCGAAAAATCATCGGACGTTTTTCGACTTTTCTGGAACACGTCAAACCTTCAGCCGGTGGAGTACGCGTGACCCGTTTCAACGCCCTCTTCCATTGGGCGGTGCCGAAAGGCCGCGAATTGGAAGCCGGCGGCGAGGTCGGGCGGCACGAGATCCTAACCCATTGCTATTGGCGCGAAGCCGGGCCGGAATTTCGCGACGTCAACATCATGGCGGTCGCGCACGGGACGGACAAAGCGCGGCTCCTCGAGCACAAGGCAGCCATCGACCAGGACCTTGCCGAATGCGGAATGCCGGTTTCCTACACCAATGTCTTCTGGGGCGGCCGCAGCGAGATCAAACCGTCTGAAATTTCGCCTCAGATCTATCGACGCTGGCTGGCGGAAGTTGGCGCGGCAGCCTGAGCGCGCGTTCGCTCCAGCTCACGGAGCAGGGCAGCCGCGAAGGCCGGTCGATCGATTGGCCGTCCGAGCGCCATCGCCAGGGAGCCCGCCCGGTCGCGCAGCTCGTCCGGAAATTCTTCCGGCGCCTGGTTCACGTTCACTCCAATCCCGGCGACCGCGGTCCATTTCGATCCCAGGCCGGCCTTCGTTTCCACGAGCACGCCGGCTACTTTTTTACCGGCAACGTAGACGTCGTTAGGCAACTTGATCCTGGCCTCCAGTCCGGTCTCACTCCGGATCGCGGCCGCGACCGCCTGCGCCGCCCAATCCGTTAGGCGAGCGGACTCGACGATCGGAATCCGGGGCCGGAGCAGAATCGAAAACCAAAGTCCACGGTAAGGAGCAGACTCCCAGCGATGACCGCGCTGGCCGCGGCCGGCCGTCTGGTGTTCGGCGAAAACGACAAAGCCTTCCGGCAGCTCGGGCGTGAGCGCCTGGAGGAGAAATTCATTAGTCGAACGCGTCGACTCCAGGACGATGATCCGCCGGCCGATGATACCCTCGCCTAACGATTGGCGGAGTTCGGCCACAATTAACCGGTCAACGTGAGGCTGCATACGGACGGTCACTCCTAATCGTGCTCGTGCTCGTGCTCGTGCTCGTCCTGGCCGAAAAAGCTGCTTCCCGTTCCCGTCGATCACGAACAGGAGCACGAGCACGATTGCGAACACGAGCAGGGAGCTTCCGATCAGGGGGCGACATGAGTCAGTTCGAGCGAGAAATCGACCGCGGGCGCGGAATGAGTGAGCGCCCCAATCGACACGAAATCCACCCCAGTGGCCGCGACCTGCCGCACGTTGCGCAAATTGATCCCGCCGCTCGCTTCAAATTTCACCTTCCCCTTCCCGATCGCGACGGCTTCCCGCATCTGGGTTCCGCGCATGTTGTCGAGCAGGATCACTTCGATGCCCGGGACTTCGAGGAGAGCGCGCACTTGATCAAGGTTGTCGGCCTCGACTTCGATCCGGAGCCCGGGGTGTTCCTGGTGGATGCGTTCGATGGCGGCGCTGAGCCGGGCGAGCCCGTCGCGCGCGAGAAGATGATTGTCTTTCACCAGCACCATGTCGAAGAGCCCAAAGCGGTGATTGGTTCCCCCACCCGCCGCAACCGCCGCCTTTTCAAATTTCCGCAAACCCGGAGTCGTCTTCCGGGTGTCGAGGATCTTCGCCCCATTAGGACCGGCCGCCTCGACGAATTGGCGGGTCAGAGTC
>JACCZO010000010.1 GCA_013695925.1 Chthoniobacterales bacterium | reverse complement strand
ACTCGAGCGCGTCGATCGCCATCATGACGTCCACGTTCGCCTTGTAATGACCTTCCTCCGCTGGCGCTCCATCCTTGGTCACGACCATGAAGCCGTTGGAGCGCAGCCAATGGATAAATTTGTTCTTTTTATCCCGCTCGTCCTGCCAGAGCGGAATGGCCGGCGGGAGTCCGGCGTAGACCACCATCTCGACCAACTCGCAGCCCGACTCGGAGCCGGCCAGAAATTCGCGCAGCCGCAGCCAATCGAGCCCGCGTCCCGCGGTCCGCACGGAGCTGCCGACGTTGGATTCATCGACCAGGACGAGGGTACGGAGAGGCCGAGGTTCTGCGGCGGTATTCTTTGGCATCGCGCTTCACTGAACAACGTTGCGGCACTCTGCGCGAGGCATTTCGCCTAACGTTCCGGTTGATGCGTTGATACTGCTCACGATTCGGAATTTCACCCGACCGTGGATGGACCTGATTGCGGGGGACCTTCCCGTGAAAGGGTTATTTCGCCGATTTCTTTTTCGCGGTTTTGGCGGCGGCGAGGCGCTCGGTCTTTTTGCGGCGCGCCGCGCGTTTCTTGACGTTATCCCTGCCTTGGCTGTTTCCCATAAGGTCGCAACCCTCGCCCGGGCCCTGCTTCTTCCCAACCGATATTATCCGCAATGTTCCGCGTTGCGTCCCAGCTATTTGTAAGCGATCGCCGCGCTCGACGGCCCGGCGAGGTGGATCACCTCGAAGCGCTGGAAGCCGGCTTCGGTGCACCATTTTTTAAAGTCCGCGCCCGAGTAATCGAAGGCTTCGCCAAACTCGATCAGCATGTTGAGGGACATGAGGAGCCCGAAAACATTCTCGCGCCGCGCATCGTCGATCAACGCCTCGACCGCGATCAGCGCGCCGCCCGGCGGCAGCGCATCGTAGGCGGCGCGGATGAGGTGCATCTTCTTCTCCAAGTTCCAGTCGTGCAGGATCATTCCCATCGTGATGACGTCCGCTGGCGGGAGCGGGTCGGTGAAAAAATTTCCCGCGGCGGTTGCAATGCGGTCGCTCAAGCCGGCGGCGGCGATGTGCCGCTGCGCGATCGGCGCGACCTCGGGAAGATCGAAGGAAACGCAGCGCAGTTGCGGATGTTTTCTGGCCGCTTCGATGCAGAGCAACCCGGTCGCGCCGCCGACGTCGCAAAGCGTTTTATATTTTGAAAAATCGAATTTCTCCGCCAGCGCCTCGAAGTTGATCCGAGAAAGCCCGGTCATCGCGCCGAGGAATTGCTCGAGCTTCGCCGGCTCGGCGTAGAGCGCCTCGAAGATTCCCTGCTCTCCGTGCTTAACCTCGTTCTGCGGCTGGCCGGTGCGCAGCGCCTCGGGCAGATCGTGCCAGTATTTGAAGAGTCGCGCGTTCAACATCACGAGGATGCCGCCGATGTATCGCGGGCTTTTTTCATCGAGATAAAGCGCGCCCGCGGGCGTGTTGCCATACTTTGCTTCCGGTCCGTCGCCGTCGCGTTCGAGGAATTTCATCGCGACGAGCGCGTCGAAGAAATCGCTTATCGCGCGCGGATGGAGCTGGAGCTTGTGGCCGAGCTGCGCGCCGGTGAGTTTGCGGCTCGCGAGTTTGGTGAAAAGACCAAACTCCACCGCGGTCAGGAGGACTTTGGACGACCAGAATCCGAAAGCGGTTTGCAGGATCGGGTCAGGAGTGAGACTCGGATTTGGCTGAGACATGGATTGAAATTAATCAATCCTGGCACCGTGCTGAAAGCCTTTCCGGTCCGCGGCAGCCGCCCGGGATGTCGCAGCCGAATCTATGTCGAACCCAATGCGATGAAAAAACGTCGATCCAATCTCGTTACGATTGCTGTGACCGCCGTCGTGACGGCGGCGATCACCACTCTGGCGCGCAATTTTATTAGCGGAGAAAAA
Organism: Chthoniobacterales bacterium; assembly: GCA_013695925.1. Classification (GTDB taxonomy): domain Bacteria; phylum Verrucomicrobiota; class Verrucomicrobiia; order Chthoniobacterales; family UBA10450; genus Palsa-1392. The sequence goes on along the minus strand of JACCZO010000010.1, from coordinate 2,240 downwards.
AAGATCCGGCACCGCATCGCGCAGCGCTACGGAATCTCCGATCCGCAATTCGAGCGCTCCATGAGCCAGCTCCTCGGGCCGCCCATCCTGGAGGGAAATCAAGTCGTGCCGCTGCGCAACGGCGCAGAGATATTCCCGGCCATGCTCGAGGCGATCGCAGGGGCGGAACGCAGCATCACGTTCGAGACCTTTGTCTATTGGTCAGGCGCGATTGCGCAAACGTTCGCCGAAGCGCTTTCCGCGGCCGCAGGGCGCGGCGTGAAGGTGCACCTGCTGGTCGATGGCGTCGGCTGCGATTGCGTGCAGGGCCCGGCGTTGCGGCAGATGAAGGAGGCCGGAGCGCAGGTGGAGGTCTACCACATTTCCAACATCGCCCGGGCCAATCACCGCACCCATCGCAAGCTCCTCGTCATCGACGGGCGGATCGGTTTCACCGGCGGGGTCGGGATTGCCGACCAATGGGATGGCAACGCCGCCTCGCCTAACGAATGGCGGGACTCGCACTACCGCGTGGAAGGCCCGGTAGTGGCGCAGATGCAGGCGGCGTTTCTCGATAACTGGATGAAGACGCGCGCGGTCGTGCTCCACGGCGAAGATTATTTCCCGGCCCTTGCCCCGGCCGGCCCGCATCGCTGCCAGATGTTTAAGAGCTCGCCGATGGAAGGGAGCGAGAGTGCGCGGCTGATGTATCTCCTCTCGATCGCGGCGGCGGAGGAGAGCATCAAGGTCGGCAACGCCTATTTCGTCCCCGATGACCTTACCACCCAGACGCTGATCGAGGCCGCCGAACGTGGAGTGAAGATCGAGATCCTCGTGCCCGGCACGCAGATCGATTCTCCACTGGTGCGTTCCGCGTCGCGCCACCGCTGGGGGGACCTCCTGAAGCGCGGCCTGCGCATCTACGAGTTCGAGCCGACGATGTATCATTGCAAACTCATGATAATCGACGGCCTCTGGGTCTCGGTTGGCTCGGCCAATTTCGATAACCGCTCCTTCCGGCTGAACGACGAGGCAAACCTCAACATCATCGACCGCGAGATCGCGGCGGCGGAGTCCGCTGCTTTCGACCGCGATCTCGCGCGCGCACGGGAAGTCACCTACGCCGATTGGCAGCGACGCCCGCTCTGGCAGCGCGCGACCGACGGTGCCTCCGCTCTCTTGCGCTCCCAGCTCTAAGCCGGCGGCGGCGCGGCGGGTCGAAAAAATTCTGCAACCGACTAAATTGTCCGCCACGATTTCCCAATATTGAGCTATCATGCGGCGCGACAAAAGATTTCTGGCCTCGGCCAGCGCCGAATGATTTCGGCCATGAAATACGCTCCGAGGCCGAAAGGGCTCTCACCAGACAGCGCCAGCGAGGCGCTGTCTAAGAACTGAAACAAACATTTTGAACAATACGATCCTGATTGCCGACGAAGTGGAGACCCTTGTCCCTAACGAAATCGCCGTCCCTGACGAAGCGCCGCTTCCGGCGAAGCGGCAGTTTTTCCGCCTGCCGAGGGAGCGGATCAACTGGGTGACGAGCTCGTTCCTGATCGGGACGCTCGCCCTCACTCTCACCGCGGTGCCTGCCTATCTCTGGTTCTTCGGGCTGGACTGGTTTCAGGTCGCGCTCTTTTTCACAATGCTGCTGTTCTGTGGATTCAGCGTGACCCTTGGTTATCACCGGCTTTTCTCGCACATGACTTTCCAGGCGAGCTGGCCGATCCGGCTTTTCACCCTCGTCTTCGGCGCGGCGGCGTTCGAAAACTCCGTCCTGATGTGGGCGAGCGAGCATCGGCGACATCACAAGCATGTCGACCACGAGGAGGATCCGTATTGCATCTCGAAGGGCTTCTTCTTTGCCCACATCGGATGGTTGCTTTTCAAGCTCCACAGCGACGAGCCCTACGACAACGTTCCCGATTTGCAGAAGGACAAGCTCGTCTGCTGGCAGGATCGCCATGTGCAGACGATCGCGGTCCTGGTCAGCTTCGTCCTCCCGCCAATCCTGGGATTTCTCTGGAATGGATGGGCCGGCGCGCTCGGCGCCTTCCTGCTCGCGGGGGTGGCGCGTATCGTCTTTTTGCAGCACTGCACCTTCCTCATCAACAGCGCCTGCCACACCATGGGTCGCCAGCCGTACTCGACCAAATGCAGCGCGCGCGACTCGTTCCTGCTCGCGATTTTTACTTTCGGCGAAGGCTATCATAACTATCACCACGAGTTTCAGCACGACTACCGCAACGGGGTGAAGCCTT
>JACCZO010000492.1 GCA_013695925.1 Chthoniobacterales bacterium | reverse complement strand
TTTGGGAAGTTCCTGCGGGAGCAGGATCATGTGGCAGGTAACTTTGATAGCCGCCTTCGATTGCGTTTACCGCGTCGAAGATCGCGATGTGCACAATGGCCATGGCGCGGGCGGCCCGGCAAGGTCCAAGTTGTTCACCGAAAATGCGGTCTTCACCGGGAAGGACCGGGGTGTGGTCAAGGCCCGTGGCAATGAGCGCAATTTGATTCCAACGACGGACCGGGTCGAGACCGAAATCAGGAGCGCGATGGTCATTTCGAACGTTAGGATTGATGAAGTTGCCGAAGGCATCGTGAAAACTGACGGATTGAGCGCAAGCTAACCCGGCAGAAGAAATGATAAGTGCGGCGTACAGCAGAGCTGATCGTATTTTCATGAAAGAGTCCGGTGGGTAGCCCGCGAGATTATAAAACTATCAGAGATTTCCAAGCCTTTTTCCTTGGAAACAAATCGATGGTCGATCGGTTGCTTCTTATGAATCTGGCCGAGAGTGCGTCGTCACGCTTCGGATAAATCGTTGACAAACGCTGAGGGGAGCGGGATGGACGGCGCAAGAAAAGACCGCCATGAAATTGATCGATCGCTTCGTCGGCCGTGAGCTGATTGTGAACGTGCTTTTCGCGATCGCGGTCTTGAGCCTTGTCTTGGTGGTGGGCAATATCTTCCGCAAACTTCTCCCGCTTCTCGTGAATCACGATGTGCCGTGGGAGTTCCTCGTCACTTTCATCGCTTACGTCCTGCCGTTCTCGCTCATCTTCACGATTCCGTGGGGGCTGCTTACGGCCATTCTCCTCGTCTTTGGCCGGCTCTCGGCGGATAACGAATTAATCGCCCTCCGCGCCAACGGCGTGAGCGTCACACGGGTCTGCCTGCCACTCGCTTTTCTCGCGGTCGTCAGCACCGTCCTTTGTCTCTGGCTCAACGTCAGCGTCGCGCCTGCCGCGCAGGAGAAATTGCGCAGTAGCATCTTCGATCTCGCAACCCAGAACCCGATCGCGCTTTTCGGCGGCGACCAGGTCATCGACCAGTTTCCGGGCCGGAAGATTTATGTCGGGAAAAAAGAGGGGAATAAGCTGGAAAACATCCTCGTTTTCCAAATGGACGAGCACGATCTCCCCTTCCGGGTGACGCACGCGCGCACCGGGAAGCTGGAAACCGATTTGCCTAACAAACGTCTCCTGCTCCACCTCTACCACGCGCGTTACCAGGAGCGCGACGCGAAGGATCCCTACGACCTGCGCAAGATCCGGGATGGGATCAGCCTGGCGGAAGGAACTCTCCCGATCAGCCTGGAGGAACTTTACGAACGGGAGAAAAAGCGCCCGAGTCGCTCCGCCCTTTCTCTTTCTCAGTTGATGGACCAGTTGAAATATGGCGCGCGGCGCGACCGGAGCGCGACCCGGACGGAGATCAACAAGCGCTTTTCCTTTCCATTCTCCTGCATCGCATTTGCCCTCATCGGGGTGCCGTTAGGCATCACCACCCATCGGCGCGAGACCTCGGTCGGTTTCGCCACCGGGCTGGTGGTGGCGATTTTCTATTTCCTCTTCATTATCATCGCCGATACGATGCGAGGGAATGCGAAGATCCATCCCGAGCTCCTGGTTTGGTTTCCGAACGTGCTCTTTATCGTGCTCGGCGCCTGGCTCTTTCGGCGGCTGAGCAAGCAGTAATCGCACAGCGTTGGAGTTCGCAAAGCGCAGAGTTAATGGATCGCTCGCGGGATCCTTAGCCGAGATCGGCCTTGCGCAAGACGACGACGAACTCCAGTCCGTTTTTGATCAGCGCTTCGATCTCGATCGGGAAATTAAAATCGCGCCGCAGGTGCATCAGCAGTTCGACGAATTCGCGCTGAGTCCAGACATGGAAATGAATCTTGCTTCGGCTTTCCCGGATTAGATTCGCTCTGCGCTCAATCTCGGATTCGTCGTTCACCTTGCCCACGAACTTGATCCAATCGCGGGAATGTTCCGCGTCCGACCAGTCTGGCCCATCGAGATAGTCGCGTTTCAGGTGCTCGTAGGAGGTAACGGAACGCCCAACGTCGAAAGTGAAGCGTTTGTCCGGCAACGCGAGGTAGAGGATGCCGTCCGATTTCAGAACGCGGAACATGTTTTCCATTCCGCGGATCGGGTTGCGCAGGTGCTCCAGGACATGATTGGCAATGACAAAGTCGCAGCTCTCGTTAGGCACGGACCCGAGCGTTTCGCCATCTTCGACCTGCTCCACCTCCAGGACCGATTGGGGAGGGATCTCCGGATAGGCCGCGCGCAGTTTTTCACTTGGCAGGGCAATCGAGATACCGCACCCTGGCCCGATGGTAGGTTTGCAGGGGGGAATCGAGCGCCCCGATTTCGATCCCGCTCCCGCGGATGTAACGGTAGGCGGCAAAGGCGCGCACTTTTTTGCCGATGCCTTGCCAACGCTCCAGCGCCGCGGCGGACTCGTCGCTCGTTCGACGGGAGGACCACCACTGCCGCCAAGCCCGCGCAAAGCGATGAAGTCCCATGCGTTTCGGTCAGAGCGGTGTCGTTAGGCCGGGATGGCCGCGACTTCGTCGCTGATGACGAAAAATTTCTTCAAGGTCGCGCTCCCAAAGTTGGTCGTGAGGGCGACGTCCGCCGCGTCGCGCCCGGCCGCCATCAGAATCCGCCCGATGCGCGGGATGTTATGGCGGGCGTCGAAGGTGTGCCAGCGATCGCCCAGGTAGACCTCGAACCAGCCACTGAAATCCATCGGCAATACGACCGGCACGCCGATGTCGCCCATGTAGCCGGTCACATAACGCGCCGGGATATTCAGGCAGCGGCAAAAAGTGAGCGCGAGATGGCTGAAGTCGCGGCAAACGCCCTCTTTCTCGGTGTAAACGTCGAAGGCCGATTTCGACGGGTGGGCTCGCTGGTAGTCGAAGTTGATGTGGTCGTGCACCCAGGTGCAGATGGCCTGCACGCGCGGCCAGCCCGGCGGCGTCTGGCCGAAAAGCTCCCAGGCGATGTCGGAAAGCCTGTCTACTTCGCAGTAACGGCTCGGCAGGAGGAAGGCGAGGGTCTCGGCGGGCAGCTTCTCGATCTTGTGCTGGATGGCATCCGGCGATTGCCGGTCCGGTTCGCCGCTGTCCTCGATCATTGTTTCAAGGGAGAGACGGAGATTGCCGGCAGGCGCGAGCAGGCGGGCGCAGCGGTTGCCGAAGAGATCGGAGTAATAGAAAACCTCGACCTGCGGCTCGACCTGCAATTCCTCGGGCGCCCGCAAATCTGGCACGCGCGACGGATGCACGAAGAGCATCAGGACCATCGGGGTCGGTCCGCGCAGCTCAAACTCGATATCGAATCCAATCTTAATCAGCATATTCGTTAGGCAACAGCTCTCGGTCGTTAATTCTTATCAATCTCATCTTCCGGCGGTGCTGCCGCAATTTTTTGTCAGCCGAATCGCTGGAACTTTTTCCAGAACTCCGGCCACGGTTTGCGGAAGCCGCGGCAGAGGAAAATGTCGGGATGATCCTTCGTCTCCTCGTTGCGCACGCCATACGGATTGGTGACGTGCCCGGCGAGCTCAACCCGCTGCGCGAAGCGCTCGGCATCGGCGCGCGAGAACCCGACGAGGATAACGACCTCGGGCGGCTCCGGGCCGTAACCGCGCCACCAGTAGGTATTGATCCCGCTAATTACTTCCGGCAATCCCAGCCGGCGGCCGTAAAGATTGATCCCGCCCGCTTCGCCGTAATTGCCGGCCAGGATGGCGGTGTGCGCTTTTTCGGCTTCGGGCAGTGCGCGGTAGATTTCGGCGACGGTCGCAGCCAGCTCCGGCCAGCCGATCTGTTCCGTGAAATTATCGTGAATCCTGCTCGTTAGGCGCCAGCCGGCGGAATTGATCGGCGCGATTGGCATCATCGTGATCGCGCTGAAGACGGCGCCGGCGCCGAGCGCGGTCCAGGTCGCGCCGCGCCCGACTCGCGCGCCGGTGCTGCCCCGCTGCGCGAGCCATTGCTCCCATACCACCGCGCCCGCCGCGAAGAGCATCGGGTAAGCCGGCGCCATGTAGTAGAAGCGCCCCTGCGCGAGGAAAAACAAAAGGAGCGGGACGAGAAACATCCAGCCCAGCGCACGATAGCGCCGGTCGCTCGGCGCGACGAAATAAAAGTACAACCCCGCCACCCAGAGCGGCAGAGTGAAAAGATTCGCGCTCACAAAAAGCTGCTGCACGAAATAGCCGCCGGTGCGCCCGATCTCGACGTCGCGCGTGTGGATGTGGTTGAGAAAGGTCAGCGAAATGAAATCGTGCTGAATCTGCCAGAGGAGATTGGGCAGGAAGATCGCGACCGAGACCGCGGCGCCGGCCCAGAGCCACGGGCTTCTCAGGTAACGTCG
>JACCZO010000426.1 GCA_013695925.1 Chthoniobacterales bacterium | reverse complement strand
CGTGGCCCTGGAAGAAACCGGCCTCGGTGCGGATGACGCCTTCGATCTGACCCAGCTTCATTTCCCCGGTCCAGAAACAATATTGCGAAAACGCAACGCGCGCGAGCCGCTTGTCCTGAGTCCCCGTGGCAGGCTGTCCGGCGAGCGAGGCTTCGAATGCAATCATGAGGACGCAGAAAAAAGCAAATGTCTTCATTGGTATGAAAGAGGATCCGCCAGGCAATATCTTACTCCCGGACATCACCGTCGCCACACATCCTGGAACTTATTTAAGTTGCAGATTTTCCCAATGAATAATCGCCGCATTCCAGGCGGTGCCGCAAAAGTCCAGTTCTTCGTAGCGGTAGTCGAAAGCTTTGTTCCCCTGTCCGTCTAGACCGACGATGCCGGTGAAAACATATGGCCCGCCCAGAGTATAATCGATCAGATAGTTATCGGTCGCATCTTCGTAGACGCTGCTGCAAAATGGACTGTAGATGCTCGGCTCCGGCAAATAATGCCAGACCTCGGTCGCGGTGGAGTTAGCAAGATCGAGTTGGTACTTACGGGGTGCGCTATAATCGCGAGTCTCGCCCGGCGGCATCTGATAGATACTCCCGGTGCCGTTGTCGAAAAGGAGAAGCTGGTCCCCTGAAATCGAGACAGCGTGCTGTCCAATGGGAGGTAAAGTATCGGGGCCGAGAGAGAGCGCGAAGGCACGCAGCGAGGAGAAATCATACCACCTCTTGGTCGGGTCACCCAAAATCCACTTGATCGCTCCCGAGTCATAATCAAGCGCGATGACAAAATTCTCGCGACTCGACACGATCAAGGAATTGTCAGATGCGCGATAGGCCGTCGCATTGTTGTGAAACCAATCGATCGGCGCTCGCTTCACGAACTGGTTGGGGTTATCTCCCCCTGCGACCATGGCTGCGCTCACAATGTCGGCCAGGTTCCATGTCTTGAGCACATTTCCATCCTTATCCACTTCGAGGTTCACGCACTCGATGTCATTAACGGTATCCACGTCGAGAATGAGGCCGGTCTTACCAGGATCGAGATTATGGTGAAATCCGGTGACGCCGATGCTGCTGTAATCCGCCAGGACCGTCGTTGTGCCATCGAACTCGGTCCGATAGAGGAAGCTGCCGGCACCCAGGTAGAAGGCGTTATCGAAAAGAGCGACATCCTGCGTGCCAATGTTCGCCGTCCCTATCCAACGGACTTCTGCATCGCTATCCACGATAATGGGCGTTGTCGGATCGGCATAACTCTTGAGCAGGATGAAATCGTAGCTCAGCGTTGTTCCCGGAAGGCGCGCCTGCACCACGGTCGGATTTGAATAGGTGCCTCCATCGTAGGCGGCGGTCAGGATAATCACCTCAGTGACCTGGCTGGTTCCATCCCGAAAGCCGACCGTGAGGGTAACGGTGTTGTTCCGGCCCGCGTAAAGACCGAAAACAGGCACGGTGACCTGTCCCAGCCCACGATTGAGATAGCCTCTTTTTTGCAAATACTTTCGTGAGTATTTCACATTGACCGGACGCGTGGCCGACCCGGTCTTGGGCGCAATCTGGAACTGCGCATTCCGGACGTTTGCGAGGTCGGGAATGCTTAACTGCACAAAACTAATGAATGGGGTCGCGCCCGGATAATAGGTAGCCGAGCCAAGGGATTGACCGCCCTGCAAGATTGTCAAGTCGACGAGCGAAAACGCCACTGCAAAGGTAATAAGCCATGTTCTCATGAATCGGAGTCTGCCCAGCCACGACCCCGGAGGTCAAGGGAAAATTGCGGCATGGACGCCTGTGCGATCGGATTTCTCACCCGCCCAGGGCGAATTCCGCCGCAAATATTTTTTTCCGCGCAGGCACGGAATATTCTGCATTTTTAGCTTGTGCGCGTTTTGATCGCTGACGATGAAAAGAGCTTTTCGACCGTGCTGGCCGAGCTCGTTCGCTCCTGCGGACATGAAGTCGTGGCCGTCGTGCACTCCGGGCTGGATGCGATTCGCGCGTATCGCCAGCAGAAACCGGATGTGGTCTTGATGGATTTCGCGATGGCGCACCTCAATGGGCTAACCGCCTGCCGCAATATCCTGAGCGAGGATCCCTCAGATGCGTGCTTTTCCTTTCCGGCCCCAGCAACCGCGCCGAATTGACGCCGGAATCGTCTGGCGCGCAGGCCGTGCTGCAAAAGCCATTCACGCGGGCGCGGCTGGAAGAGGTCCTGAAGGACGCCGCTGCACGGCGGCATTCAGGAGCAAGGGTTCCGGCCCGGTTTCGGCGGACTCCCCATCATAAGTGCGAGAGCCGCTCGGCGGAACTTGCGTTTTCGCCGACGAACTTCGGCGGTCGCAGATCGCCGTTACAGGATCGAGGGAGCTACTTCGCGTAGCTCGTGCGGGATACCGTCGTGGTCGTGACGCGCTTTGCCGCGTGCAGGGTGTCGCGCGAGTTGTGCACTTCGTAGCGGACGACGCGGCCCGCCGGGCTGAGAACGACGCTGAGTTGCTGGGCATCGACGTTGAGACCGCCGAGGAAAGAGCCAATGAGCGGGATGTAGGATTGGAGCGGCGCCGGGACGGAGCGAAACCAATCGACCGCGATATAATGAGCCAGGTCCACCGAGCGCGTCGTCGGCGTGCCGAAAAGGTGGACCAGGTCGGCCTCGGTCGTTTCTCCGAGGTGGATCTGATCGACCTTGGCCTGGGTGATGCTAGGCGGGAGCCAGGCCCAGGTCGTCAGGCAGGAAGAAAGGAGCAAGGCGCAGATAAGGAATTTGGTTTTCATCGTTGACGGGGCTTATTCTGCACTAAATCGTGCCGCGCTGCAGCAAAATCGTTTTCGCCGCTGTCAGAGGCAGCGCATGCTTGTCTTCACTGGGTTCGAAACAGCGATGGCTAAAGACGAAACTAAAAGTTCCAGCGAATTCATCGACCTCAGTCACTGCGTCGAGGACGGGATGGTGACCTACAAAGGCCTGCCCGCGCCGATCATCTGCGACTACCTGAGCCGGGCAGCGTCGCGCGCCCGCTATGCACCGGGAACGGAATTCCAGATCGGGAAGATCGAGATGGTGGCCAATACCGGCACTTACCTTGACAGCCCTTTTCATCGTTATGCGGACGGGCGGGATCTTTCCGAACTCGAATTGGAAAGCCTCGCCAACCTCGATTGCATCGTGGTGCGGGCCACTGCTCGCAACGAGCGGGCGATCGATCACGCCGGACCGGTCGCAGATTTTCGCGGTAAGGCAATCCTGTTTCACACCGGCTGGGATACGCACTGGCGGACGGACCAGTATTTTGAGGGTCACCCGTACCTCAGCGAACGACTGGCCAACACTCTCGTCGAGAGCGGGGCGACGCTCGTGGGAATCGATTCGTTTAATATCGATTGCACCGACACCGGCGAACGCCCGGTGCACTCGACCTTGCTCGGCGCGGACATCCCGATCGTGGAACACCTCTGCGGACTGGAGGCGTTGCCCGACCGCGGGGCGCGCTTCTACGCCGTTCCTGTGAAAGTGAAAGGGATGGGCACGTTCCCGATCCGCGCCTTCGCCCGCCTAACGAGACCCTAATTGATCTTCAACGCTGAGTGGCCTTGCGGTATTCCTCAAGCGCCTCCGGCATCCAGCCTTGCAACTGCTGGATGCGGTGACCATGCGAAGGATGCGTGGAGAGAAACTCGGGCGGCTGGGCGGAGCGGCTCCGCTCCATCCGTTCCCAGAAACGAATGCTCTCCCGCGGATCGTAGCCGGCGCGCGCCATGTAGATCAGTCCGATGTGATCGGCTTCCGATTCGTGCTGGCGGCCAAACGGCATCAGGATGCCAAATTGCGCGCCTGCGCCAAGCGCACCCATCACCGCGCGCTGTTTGTTGTAATCCATATCGGAAAGGGAAACTGCGATCCCGGTCATCGCGGTCTGCGCCAGATTCTGCTGCAGGACGCGCTGCGCTCCGTGGCGCGAAGTGGCATGCGCCATCTCGTGACCTAATACGGTGGCAAGCCCGGCATCATTCTGCGCAACCGGGAGAATGCCGGTGTAAACCACGATCTTTCCGCCCGGCAGGCAAAAGGCGTTCACCTGGTCGTCGCGGATGAGCGACTCGCGCCATTCAAAACCGCTGCCGACCGTCCCGGTGGTGGCGGCGAGACGGGTCGCGACGCGCTTCACCATTTCGCTCTCCGGGCCGGCATCGACCGTTTGCGCCTGGGCCAGAACCTGCTTGTAACTTTGCAAACCCAGGGCCGATTCCTGTTCGGTCGAAAGACCGACGTGGCTCTTGCGCCCCGTCTCTGGGTTCACGAATTTTTCCGAACTAAAGTATTGGTAGGCGAAAAAGATCGCTGCAATCAAGATCGGGAGCCACTTAAT
>JACCZO010000409.1 GCA_013695925.1 Chthoniobacterales bacterium | reverse complement strand
AGCACCAGGCGACGGAACGCCAGCACCGGATCGCGGAAGAACGCGCGCAACGCGCCTACGCCAAAATGTCGGCCGAACGCAAAAGCAAAATGAAGGCGCGCAAGACCCGCTACATCGCGGTCGACACAGAGAAAAACGAGAAAACCTCAGCCGATGCGAAGAAGAGCGTCATGATCTGGGATACGCAATCGCAGGAAGTGGTGGGGAACAACGTCTACGACGTGAAGAGCCCGCCGCCGGTTGGTTCGACCGCCAAGTTCGACACTTACTCCGCGGAGTACGTCGGCTCGGGCAGTTAGTCGTTAGGCTGGAGACGTTTCGCTCGCCGGCTGTAGCCGGGGGCGATGACCCCGGCGGACAATTGCTTCGAGTGGCTTCAGTTTCGCTTCATTCTCAACCCCGGCCGGGATCACCGCCCCCGGCTACAACTGCCGCGTTCAAGCGCGCTTTATTTGCCGCCGCCGAAGAAGCGTTTGAACGAGCGGAAAATGCCGCGCGGCACTTCCTTTGCCTGCTCTTGGATCTGCTCTACCCGGCGTCCAAGCAGGGTCGGGTCGCCGCCGTGCACTCTGCAGACTCCGCGCGGGATTTTATCGACCGGCAGATCGACTTCGTAGGCGGCGCCGGCCGCGACACAGCCGCTGGTCGCGATGGCGTTTGAGATCGAACAGACGGTCGCCCGTTGGGTCACGACCGGTGCGCGGAATGGCTCCGCCGGATAACGTTCGGACGCTTTTTTCATCACCTGGGTCCAGATCGGCAGGGCGAGGGCCGAGCCGTAACCGTGCGGAATGATGGTGGTCGGTTGATCGAACCCGACCCAGACCCCGCAGGTCATCGAAGTGGTGAAGCCGACGAACCAGGCGTCTTTGAAATCGTTCGTCGTCCCGGTTTTGCCCGCGGCCGGGAGCTTGAAGCCTAACGAGCGCGCGCTCGCCGCCGTGCCTTTCGTCATGACGCCTTCCATCAATTGCGTCGTCATCCAGGTCGCGCCCGGGTCGAGCACGGGCAGAGTGACGTGGGCCGCGCGATAAATCGGGTGGTGCTCCGGGTCGTCGATGCGCTCGATGATATAGGATTGTTTGCGCACCCCGGCATTGGGGAAAACGGTGTAGGCCGAAGTCAGATCTTTCAGGTCGGTCTCGAAAGAGCCGATGTAGATAGCCGCCCCGCGCGGAATCTCGTTTCCCAGGCCTAACGTCATCGCGATTTTTTGAGTGTCGTCGAGTCCGGCGAACTCGCCCACCCGCACGCTCATGGTGTTGCGCGATTGGATGAGGCCGTAGGAGACCGGCTTGATCCCGACGTAACGGCCATCGGAATTTCCCGGCGACCAGTTGCCCGCCCCTTGGATCTCGCCCGGCTGGATCGGCCCGTCGCTGACAGCGGCGCCGGGCAACAGGCCGTGGGTGAAGGCGAGGGTGTAAACGAAAGGCTTAAAGGAAGAACCGATCTGGCGATTGGCCGGGGCCAGGGCGCGGTTGAATTTGCTCTGCCCGTAATCGCGCCCACCGACGAGCGCGCGAATCCCGCCGCTCGCATTGTCGATCGCGACGAGCGCGCCTTGCAGGTACGGCATGGCGTTGTCCTCGCCGTCGGCGGGGGCCCGGTATTGCGACTTGAGCGGGTGCTTGAAGCCGGATTGACGCTCGATCTTGCTCAGCTGTTTTTCGACCGCGTCGGTCGCGGCTTTTTGCACCACCGGGTCGAGGGTGGTGTAAATGAAGAGGCCGCCATTGTCGATCTGGTCGGTGGTGAGAAGCAGGTTGAGGTCCCGCTGGACCGCATCCATGGCGTAGTTTTCCTGGATCAGGGTCAGGCGTCGGCGTTGCGAGTTTATTTTCTCCCGCTTCGCCTGCAGCGCCTCGTTGGAGGTGATCTTTTTCAATTGCTGCAGACGGTTAAGCACGGCGTCACGCTGGACCCGGGCGCCGTCCGGATTCTTCAGCGGCGAAAATCGGTTCGGGCTGCGGATCAACCCGGCGAGCAAAGCGGATTCGGAGAGATCGATTTTGGAGGCATTTTTTCCAAAGTAAGTCTGCGAGGCCGTCTCCACTCCGTAGCAGCCGGAGCCGAAATAAATCCGATTCACATAGAGTTCGAGGATCTGGTCTTTGCTCAACTCGCGCTCGATGCGCAAGGCCACCATCGCCTCGAGCAATTTGCGGCTGAAAGTGCGCCCGCCCAGCGGGAGGCTGTTGCGCGCCATCTGCTGGGTAATGCTGCTCGCGCCTTCCTTGGCCGAGCCGCTGGTGATGTCGCGATAGAGCGCGCGCGCCACCCCGCGCCAGTCGATTCCGCCGTGTTCGTAGAAACGGGTGTCCTCGCGGGCGAGGAGCGCCTTGATGAAATAAGGCGAGACCTGATTGAGCGGCACCTTCAGGCGATTGGCGCCGGCGAGGCGGCTGTAGATTTTGCCGTCGACGTCGAAGACGGTGTTGCGCTCCGGCATGGTCCCGAGGCGCTTCAGGTCGAAGGTCTGGGCCCAGACGGCGTAGAAAGAAAGGACCGCGACGACGATCGCGAGCGGGATGGCGAGAAGAATGAAAGCGAAGAGCCAGCGCCAGCCGCGCCAGCGCTTCTTCCGGGGCTTGGAACTTTTCGGGCGGCTGCTGGTGCGCGCGAATATTTTCATGCAAAAATCAGGAGGCAAAGCCTGCGGGCGCGTTGCGAGAGAACTAAATCACACCTCCCGACGGAGGAAAGCCCAGGCCGCGGGAAAGAAAAAGGCCTTCCCCGGGAATCGGAGAAGGCCTTTCCAAGAGCGAAGTCGGCTGCCTAAAACTTCATCTTCACCGGCTCGCCGTGCTGCTCGTTGGCGCAGGGAGCGTTGATCGGCACCCCGGCGTCTTTTTCGTTAGGCTGGACCAGTTTGTGTTCGAGCAGGTAACGCTCGACTTCTTCGCCGCTCACGTCCGCCACCATCTCGCCGTTGATCTCGATGCAGGGCGAGAGGGGCTGACCGCTCTTGCTCTCCATCTCCCAGCGATAGGCGGGATTCTGGATGATATCTTTTTCCGTATAAGGGAGGTCGTATTTGGCAAGGACGGCACGGACGCCGCCGCTCCAGCCGCAATGCGTTTTGAGATAGGCGGTGATTTGTGGCTTTTCCATTTGCCTAAAATAACACCGGCGGAGGTTTCAGCCACCGATTTAAACCTCGGATTGTGCTCCGGCCAGCCAGCGTCGTCCCCGGCTCATTTAGTGGTCATTCTCCAGACTCCATCCCAGCCCGCGCCCGGAGGATCCTGCCGCAGAATCCTTACCCTCTCCAGGAAAGCACGCGCCGGACGATCGTGATATTTTTCCACCAGCTCCTGGAAAATCATTTCCGACGCCGGCCATTCCTGTTTTCGGTATGCCTCCAGCCCCTCCCCGAATCTTCTCCGCCGTTCTTCCCACTCCGGGGAAAGTTCTCCCTCGATCGAGATCAACTCATATATCTGCACGGGCTCGGACTTTCCCTTGACCGCGACCAGGTCGATTTCCCGTGTCTGGACGATCCGGTCGGCCATTCGCCGGGTCTCCTCCGAGATCAGGATGCGGGTCCCGTAAACATTGTTGGCCGACTCCATGCGCGAGGCGACGTTGACGACATCGCCCATAACGGTGTAGTTCCGCGCCGTTTCGCTCCCGATGTTTCCTACCACGACCTCCCCGGTAGCGAGGCCGATGCGGATTTTTACTTCCGGGAGATTCTTGCGCAGCCCCATCAGGTCCGGCAGCTCGGACCGAAACTGAGTGAGCGCCTCCAATTGGCGCAAGGCCGCCCGGCATGCCGCTGCGGCTTCCTCCTCTTCACCGACAAAAGGCGGGCCCCAGTAGGCCATGATCGCGTCCCCGATGAATTTATCGATGATGCCGTTCTCGGCCTGGACGCATTCCGACATCAGAGTGAAGTAGCGGTTGAGGACATTAACCAATCCGCCGGGGGTGAGCTGTTCCCCAAGGGTGGTGAAGCCGACCAGATCGGCGAAGAGGATGGTCATGACCCGCTTTTGCCCGGCCATGTCTTCTTTTCGGCCGGCCAGGATCACCTTCTCGACGATCCGGGGGTCGATGTAAGAGCCGATCGCCTTTTGCATCTCCTGTTTCCGGCGCAACTCGCCCACCATGGCGTTAAAGCCCTCGCCAAGCTGCCCAATCTCGTCCGCGGGCAGTTTCTCGAGATGGGTGGAAAGATCACCGGCCTGCACGGCGCGCGTGGTCTGCAGGAGTTGAACGAGCGGCCTGGCCAGGTTTCTGGAGGTCAGCCAAGCCACGATCAATCCGGTGAGGATGGCGAAGCACGTCGTCGCCGCACTGCTCCAGAGAACCCAGACTTCACTGCTCTTGGCCCGCCGGGCTGAGATCTCCGCCAGTTCCATCGTGATCGCGCGGAGTTTGTTCCCCTGCGTATCGAGGAGTTCCTCTGATTGATTGTCGAAAACATTCAGCTCCTCTGCTTTCTCCAGGTTTCCCTCCCGGCGATGCTTCAGAAGCATCATTGCCATGCCGGTTTCGGCAGCGAACGTCGTTTCCATTTGCCCGGCCAGCTCGCGCGCTCCCGCATAGAGCTCTCTCTCTTCGGGATCGTCCGGGAGTCGCGCGAGAATTTTTCGCAGCTCCTCCAGGTTCTTTTGAAAGCATCGGCTCGATTCCTCGAAGTTCCTTTGTTCCTTCTCGATCGCCTTGTTGTCCGGTCTGAGAGCCGTGTAGAGGTCAGAGAGTGTCTGGAAGGCGATCCGCCGTTCCAGGCTGCACTCATCCAGCTCAGAGGCCTCCTTCGCCAATGGGATGGTCTGTTTGGCCACGAGCGCCACATCCCGGCCGAGTCCGATCACCTCGAGATTGGTCAGAACCGCGACGGCCACGTTGAGGACGAGAATGCCCACGGCCAAGCCGAAGATCTTTAAGGCGATCGAATGTTTCATCGGGCGCTCATGTGGACGGGCTAACGACCTTCTCTCAATGAGATATCGCGCACGGATCGCTATTCGTGAAAAATCTTGCCCGCCCCTCCCACAAAAGGGCGCCTCAACCGGCGCGTTAACCGGTTTTTCCGCGCCGGGCTACTTCAAATTCTAGGCTTCAACCAGCGCGACGCCGGTGGTGTCGTTCGCCCCGCGCACAATTCCGGTGTAACTGCCAGGCGCGAGCAGAGTCACCGTTAGGCAGAATCCGCGAGAGCGAGAACGGCTCCGGCGCAGCCCCACGAGAGGGTGAAGCCGGAACCGCCGTGGCCGTAATTATGAATCACGCGGCGCCCGTCGCGCAGGCGATCGGCGCGCAGGCAGATTCCGCTGCGGCGAAAAGGACGCAAGCCAACGCGCTCACGCAGAACCGAGGGTGGCTCGATTTCCAAGGCGCGGCTGCACTCGGCGACAATGCGCGCAGAGAGCGCCGGATCGGGATTGCGATCCGCGCTCGGGTCGTTGCTTCCGCCAAAGACGCAGTCGTCCGCGCGCGGGATCGCGTACATGAGCGGCGGATCGTCGCAGACTGTGGCGTGCGAATGCGGGATTCCCGGCACCAGCACGACCTGGCCGCGATGCGGTTCGACTTCCCGATCGGGCAGGAGGGTGCGGGCGCCGACTCCGCTGCAATTCACCACCAGCCCGCAATCGAGCGCTGCTTCCTCGAGATTCTCGAGATGAATTCCGCCGTAGATCTCCCCGCCCGCGTTCCGGAAACGCTTCGTTAGGTAAGGAAGGTATTGCGTCGTGTCGGTCAGCGGAACCGCGAGGGTGTATCCGCTGCTAAAAGCGCGCGGGACGTCCGCGGCCGGGAGACGACGCGCGCCTAACGAGACGGCCCACTCCGGGATGGCCAATTCTCCGGCCCGGGTGAAGGCGCGTTGTTCAATCATGGAAACACCGCTCGCCGGATCGGCGCCGAGAGGTTGCAGGACTTCATAAGTTTCCAGCGCCCACGCGATGACGGCGTCGAGCGGAGCGGCATCGTAGGGAAACCAGATCGCGGCCGCGACGGCGGACGTGGTTTGGTCGCCGGTCTCGGCGGCAAAAATGGTGGTCCGGTATCCGCGTTCCGCGAAAAGGACGCCGCAGGTAAGACCTGACACTCCCGCTCCGACGATCGCGATCTGCTTCGACATGGCTTCTTTTAGCAGCAAGGCCATGAGCCGGCTAATCGGATGAGAACGACGGATAAGCACGTCTTTCGGGTAGGGCGAGACTCCGTCGAGCCGGGGGCGGCGCACGGCTGCGGGAAAGCCGTCCTCCCCCTGGCTCGACAGAGTCTCGCCCTACCGTCGGCAACCGAACTCGGCCCGGCGCTCGTAAGATAAGGGATGAAACAAATTTCCCTCGCGGCATTGCTGGTCGTTTCTTTCCTCACCGGTTGCGCAAGCAGCTCCATTCATCTGGTGGGGCCGGCCCGGCCGCCGCTGAACCCGGCGGACGTGCGCATCTACCGAACGCCGCCGCTTCATTACCAGGAAATCGCCTTGCTCGATGCGACCAGCGGCGGGCGCTTTTTCCACGGCAGCCCGGAAGGGGAGGCGGAAGCGATCGCGCGCCTGCAAGTGGAAGCGGCCAGGGTAGGCGCAAACGGCGTTCTGATCACGTCGTTAGGCGACCGTGCGAATGGCACCCTCGGAGTGGGGGTGGGTGGTGGCGGCATTTCGGGCGGCGGGCGCAGCGTGGTCGCGGGTGGGGGGGCGGTAAGTGGCGCAGCGCCGATCGTGAGCAACGCCGCGACCGGGATTGCGATCTACGTTTCCGAGCACCGCTGAGCGGGCTCGCGCGCGGATAAAAAACTGGAGATCGGATCGACTCCCTCATTAGGGTGAGGGCGATGTTCGGGTTTTTCAAAGAGCGGCAGCGGAAGCGCCTGCGCGCGCAGTCAGTGCCAGTGGAGTGGCGCGCGATCATTTCGCGCCAGCTCCCTTTTTTTGACCGCCTCTCGCCGCACGACCAGGTGGAG
>JACCZO010000404.1 GCA_013695925.1 Chthoniobacterales bacterium | reverse complement strand
TCTCGGGAGCTTACGATCTGGTGGCTCTGGAGTCGTCACCGCGCCAGATTCTCCGGCGCAAGGTGGAGAACTATGTCGGCTCAGCCAGCATCGAGGCCATCCGGAAGGCGTCACCCGTTACCTACGTGGATGCGAATGTTTCGCCACTCTATGTGATCGCGTCGGATGACGAGTCGATGCCGCCGGAACAGATGCCCAGTCTGATCCGCCAGCTGCAAGCAGTGGGCGCGACCAATTTCAAGCAGCTTCTCCGCAAAAACAGCCAGCGCCATGCCTTCGGCAACTGGCCGGAAGTGAGCGCAGAGGTACTCGATTTTCTGAAACAGGAGCTGGGCGCGCCGGGAAGCGCGGCGCGTTCGAGCGGGACGCAATCGCGGAACGAAGCCAGGCTCTCGAGTCGTTGGGCGTTACGGCTTCGGCGGTCATAGACCGCCGCTCCGGTCGGCGCCGGCAAAATCGGCGAGGTCGCTGTACCGTTGCGCGATCGGCATGCGGCGGCCCACGCCAAAGGCGCGGCTGGTTACCTTGATCCCTGGCGCGGCCTGGGCGCGCTTGTACTCGTTGAGGTCGACGCGGCGCTGAATCCAACGCACGGTTTTTTCCTCAAACCCCCGCGCCATGATTTCGCGTGCGCTTTGATTTTCCTCCACGTAAAGCTGGAGAATCTGATCGAGCACGTCGTAGGGCGGGAGCGAATCCTGGTCGACCTGGCCGGGTTTCAATTCAGCGCTGGGTGGTTTTTTGATGGTCGCGGCCGGAATAATTTCGCGCTCGCGATTCATCCAGTGCGCGAGTCGGTAGACCATTGTTTTCGGGACGTCGCTGATGACGGCGAGGCCGCCCGCCATGTCGCCGTAGAGGGTGCAATAGCCGACCGCGAGTTCGCTTTTGTTGCCGGTCGTGAGGAGGAGGTGGCCAAACTTGTTCGAGAGCGCCATCAGGGTCATCCCGCGCAGCCGGGCCTGCATGTTTTCCTCCGTCGTGTCTTCCGGGAGGCCGGCAAAGACTTCCTTGAATTGCGCTTTGAAGGCGGCAAAGGCATCGCCAATCGGGATCTCCAGGCAGCGAATGCCGAGGTTGCGCGCGAGCGCGAGGGCGTCATCGATGCTGCCGCGAGAGGAGTAGGGGCTGGGCATGGAAACGCCGACGACGTTTTCCGCGCCTAACGAATCGACCGCGAGCGCCGCCACGACCGCGGAATCAATCCCCCCGCTCAACCCGAGAACGGCGGATTTGAATTTGCATTTTGCAAGGTAGTCGCGCACGCCTAACGACAGCGCGCCGTGCAGTTCCGCCATCAGGTCCGGCGGGGGAAGAGGAATGGCGCTGGTCGAGTCGGTCTCGACGACAGCTTCGGCGGTTTGAAAGGACGGCAGCTGGGCGATCAATTCTCCGGTGCGATTAAAAGCGATCGAACCGCCGTCGAAAACCAGTTGGTCGTTTCCACCGACGACGTTGCAATAGACGATCGGGCACCGATGAGTGCGGGCGCTGGCCGCGATCATCTCGCGGCGGGTCCCGAGTTTCCGCACGCTGAAAGGCGAGGCGCTGAGGTTTACGATCAACTCCGCCCCTTTGCCGACGAGGCCGGCGATCAATTCGGTCTCATAAAGCGGACGCGGCAGGTAATCCTGAGTCCAGATATCTTCGCAGATTGTGACTCCGACCTGGCGCCCGGCGATCGTGAAAACTTCCCCTCCGGTGCCGGGTTCGAAGTAGCGGTCTTCATCGAAAACATCGTAGGTCGGGAGCAGGGTCTTGAAGCTTTTGCGAATCGGCTGGCCATGCTCGAGCAGAGCGGCGGCATTGAAAAAAGGCCGGCCGTGTCCTTCGTTACGGTCGACATAACCGACGAGGAGCGGAACGGCGCCGAGGCATTGATGCAGGCGCTCGACGGTTTCGAGGTTTTGGGGCACGAAGCGCGATTTGAAGACGAGATCCTGGGGCGGGTAACCGGTGGTGGCCAGCTCGGGAGCGAGAACCAGTTCAGCGCCGGCGTCCGCCAGTCGTTGGTATGCGCCGAGGATCCGGTCGAAGTTTCCCCGGAGATCTCCAACCGTGGGATTGATCTGGGCGATGCCGATCCTCATGCTGCGCCCCGCAGGTTAACCACGCGGCTGGCGAGGGCAACGGCTTTCGGGCTAATGCCGGTGAGCGAGCTGGCGTCTTTTTTGTCGCCGACGTTGAGGGCGTCGTCCGCGGCTTGGACGAAGACCTTGCCCCACTGGATGAGGCAGGCGGCAAAAAGGCGATCACCATGCAGCTGATGACTTTTTGGAAAAACGTCGAGTGCATCGGTGGGTTTCCGGAGAGCAGGAGCGGGTGCCACTGGGAGGCAGCCACCAGGGCGCGGCCTACCAAAAGCCCCATTGCTTCGTCGCGACAATCCAAAGCCCGAGGGCGAGATTGGTCAGGGCGTGGGCGAGGACGCAGGTCGACAGACTTTTCGTCCGATAAGCGACGAGGTTGTAGAGCGCGCCGGTGAGGAGAGCGGCCGGCAAATCCGCCATCGAATGCGAAAGGCCGAAGGCCAGGGTCACGACGGCAAAGGAGAGCCAGCGAAAAGTCCCGAAGGGAACCGTGTCGAACCGTTCGGAGATGAGATAGCGGAGCAGAAATCCGCGCCAAAAAATCTCCTCCACCAGCGGCACGACGATGACCAGCCGGATGAAGCGCAGGATCAGCGTCGTCCAATAAGCCGCCGGGCTG
>JACCZO010000383.1 GCA_013695925.1 Chthoniobacterales bacterium | reverse complement strand
CCTCGACCTCCTAACTGACAATTGACCAACACTACCTGCAACACGACACGCCACGAGTTTTAGCTTGACCGCCCAATTCGCGAATTGTATGCAGGCTTCCTAACCGCTGTCGCGACCGTAGGGATCGACGGCCGCCTGCAAAGATCGCGCTAATGGCGTTCCCAATTGCTCTCATCCCCGTCGCACTCTCGGCGATCCAATCGCTCGTTAAGTTTCGCGATCGCGTTGACGTCATTCTCTCGCTTCACAAGGCGAGCGAGCCGGTCCCCCTCCTTTTACCGCCGCCGCCTCCGGATTGGGGTCCATACGCTCAGCCCATGCGCGATTTCTTCCAATCGCCAACCGGCGCTCCGCTGCTGGCGTTGCATGATCGAGAGGATGAATTCGCCAAGGTCCTGGCCGATCCGGATGATTCCGTCGACGCCCTCTACCATGATCGACGCCAGCTTTATGAGCTCTACTTCGCTGCGAATAATATTCGGCCAGAGTTTGAAGACCCGGAAGGCTCCGATTCCGACAAGGACGCTCGCCAGCGACCGGATGGTCAACTTCAGCTCGCAGCTTATCTGGTCGAGTCTCACCGTCTTTCCCGGAATCCAACCGTCACTCGTATTCTCCTCGCCACCGCCGACACTGTGCTTGAGGTCGCGGGTGCGAATGCGGGTCTTTTCATTTCGAACCCGAAGACGCGTTCAATTGTGGAGGCCGTTCTGCATGACTTCGCGGGTGAGCAGGATTTTGACGACGACAGCTGCGACCGCATCTTCAAGCGGTTGCTGAGCGCGACCGTTGTTGCCGCGCTCGATACGCCGGGAATTATCCCGGATCAGCCGGCGCTTAAACCTTTCCTCCGAGCGCTGGCTGATGTGCGCAAAAGTGAGGGTGACGATTTTGTGGCGGGACTGATCACGCTGCCGGGCTTTGAGCAGCTGATCTCGAGCTTTCTCGGCCATGTGGCAGAGGATCCGTCGTTTATCGCAAAGGGTGAGCTGACGCAAAAGGTGATTGCGGCCACGCTCGCTGAGGCGGGCCGCAATATTCCGCAACTTAGGAATGATCCGAAGGCACTTATCGGTGTTTTGGAAGCGGGGCTGAAGGCAGGTGCGGCGGATGTCGACGGGATCCTCGGCCGTGAGCTGGCTGGCAAACCGTTGATTGCCGCACTGGTCAAGAGTGTGGCCACATCGGTCGCTCACTCTCCCGTTCCTTTTCAGGATCTCGTACGAGGCGAGCTTTTCACAGCGATCTACAAGACCGCTCTGGCGGCTGTCTCGGCAAACCCTGCGCTCTTCGGAGACGATGCCAAAACCAAAGCCCTCGCCGGCGCCCTGGTCTCAGCGCTGAACGACGCGGTGGAAAAGAACAACCTCCGCTCCCTCTTCGGCCCCGAGAGGCTGCAGGCACTGCTCACTGAAGGCGTCGCGCTGGTAGCCGCTCACCCGGAGATGCTCGGACGGGGCGACTCCGCCGTGCTCGCGGCGATCGGCGCGGCGTTCAAAGGCGGCGCTGACGCGGCAACCGATGGAAAAATTAGCCAAGGCGAGCTGATCGTGATCGCAGAAGCGGCGCTTCGGACAGCAGCAGCAAATCAACGAAATCCCGCCTTCCACGGCAAGCTGTCGGAGATTTTGCGTGTCGTGGGCGCCATCCTCGGCGACCCGAAGGTTGCGGCGTTGATCACAGCCGAGTCACGGAAAGAACTGCTCGTCTTGATCATTGAAGCGACAGCAACGAATCCGCGAATTTGGTTAGGGTGGGCAGATGGGCACCAACTCCAGCCTCTGCTCGAAGCAGTCATCAAAACTCTCGCCACCGACTCCGCCGATCTTTTTGGCAGCGCGAATCTCCCTGCTGTGATCCGGGCTTCGCTCGTGCAAATCGCCCGGCGAGGCAACGTGCTGCTCGACGGCAAAGTCACGCCTTCGCAACTTTCCCTCTTTCTCACCCTTGCCTTGAAAGCAGCCGATCGGCAGATCGGGGTGACGTTGGACCGCGAGGGCGTCCTCCTCTTTTTCGACACACTACTTGCCGGCTTTTTGCGCCAGCCATTCGTCCCGAAGGATATAGGCGCGCCCGAATTTCAGGCGTTGCTCTCGGCCACGCTTGCCACCCTCGAAACAAACTAACTCCATGAAAAAAATCTCTCCCTCTTTGCTGTCCATTTGGCTGTTCCTACCTGTGCTCGTGCTCGCAACCTTAAGCGGCTGCGCCACGCCTGGAGTGGGGCCGGCATCGAACAGCCGCGTCGCCGCTCTGGCGAATGTCCACAAACTCTACCAGGAGGAATTCGCAGGCATTGCTCTTCCCCGGCCTTCCCAGCGTCCTGCTCCCATCGCAAAAGAAAAGGCATTCGAGCGCACCGTTTCGGCAATCGACGAATTCAAGAAGACTTACGGCACCGACGGCGCGGAGGCTGCGCATCTCAGCGTGGTCGAAGCGATGGCTTATCTGCAATCGGGCCAGATTGGCCGAGCCAGGCTGATGCGAGACGAGGTGAAGCAGGCAGCGCCGAAGCTGCGTTCCGGCGATGGGCACTACACGCGTGATGAGTTGCTCGCCCGCTCCTTCGAGCCACTGCTTGCGGGCTGGGAACAGGTGCGCAATGCAGCTCCCGGAAGCGGCGTCAATCCGAGCAGCGTGCAGTTTAAGCAAGCAGCGGATGGCCTTGAAGAAACGTTGACCAGTCTGGATGCGAGTCGCCTTGCAGCACCGGAAGTGGATGCCGGCGCGAAGTATCTCGCCACCAGTTCGGCCATCTTTCGCGTTTGGTATGGCAGCATGCAGCGCCGCGAGAAGGCCGCCTCCTACCAGAAGGGTGCGGCGTTGATCGGTCGATATCTCACGGCCGAAGAGAAGCAAGCCGCTGAATCTGGCGATCTGGCCCAGCTTTCTCCTGCCCGGCAGCGCTTCGCAGCCTGGTATCGCTTTCTACGACAGCCGCCTCCAGGGAGTTGATTTTTCTTATCCCGGCTCACATGCATGCCACGACGAGCAGCTAGGAACGACTTCGCCCTAAAGGAAGAGAAATCAGTAATCAAGAAACTCAACGTATGAGCCTCCGTTACCCCAAAGCGAATCACGATGTCGGAGGAGAAATGGTCACCCGCGGGCGCTATCTCGCACAATTCCCGCGAGGTGCCGTCGTCCACTTCACGGCCGGAGTCCCGAACGCGGAGAACACGGTCGCTGGCGGAATCCGGAACCGCCATTGCTTCTTCACCATTGGGCCGGACGGGCAGGTTTATCAAAATTTCGACCTGGACAAGTGGGGCTATCACGCTGGCCAGAGTTCGTATCAGAATTTAGGAAGCGGCGTGAGCAAGCACCTTGTTGGCATTGAGCTTTGCAATGCCGGGCAACTCCAAAAGATCGATGAGAATCGGTTCCGTCCCTGGTTTAACAATCCCAAACACTACCAGCGGCAACGGGAGGCAGTCCCTGCAGGGGTGCCGAATCCGGCGCGGGATCTAAACCGCGAAGGAGTGCGCTATGTGGAGCGCAAAGCCAATTGCGAACCTGGTTGGTATGAGGCTTACACAGAGCAGCAAGAAAAGGCGCTCATCGATCTGCTTCTCTGGTTGAAGGGGCAAAAGCCGGATATTTTCCAGTTCGACTTAGTTCTGGGACACGATGAAGTCTCCCCCGGCCGAAAAAACGATCCAGGTGGTTCTCTTTCGATGACCATGCCGGACTTCCGAGCGCACTTAGTGAAATTGCACGGAGGGGTGGATGGGAGCGACTCCACTGACACCTCGACCGAAACGGCCGTGGAATCCAACCAACGGGAGGATGACTCTTCACCGACCGAGGACGACTCTGTGCCGGTCCGCGGGGCAGCACAGATACAGTTCGGCCGTTTCCTTCCGGATTACGTCTTTCGGACTCCCGACGGTGAGTTCTTTCTCTCCGCGCGGGCAGCTGATGCCGACGCGGATCCCAGGGCGGTGCCTTTTGCGTCGGCGCGTGAGCGCGAGGGGCAGTTCGCCGTCATTAAGGGCGCGGCAGTCGATGGCTGCCTTGTTGAATGCTCGATCGTAGAGGCGCTGCCACCGATCAGTTCCAGGGTCCTGAAGCGGTTGCTCGAAACGAGCCCCGAACTTCGTGAGCAGGTGCTTGGGATTGCGCGGCAGGTTCGGGCTGAACTCCTGGGTGAGGAGCCGTCCGCACCAGTGAAGGATCCTCTTCGCGTCGCCGCCTCCGGTCCGAGACCGCTCTGTCTGATCGACATCGGGCATCGGCCTTCCGCCGCCGGCGCTGAAGGCACACTTGATGGCAAGGTCGTCACTGAGTTCGAGTTCAACAGTCGCCTTGCCAAGCAGATCCAATCTCGCGTCAAAGGAGCTGAGGTCGTAGTCATCCATCGCGACGACAAGGACAAGGATAGCTACGAGAAACTTCCGGCCCTGACAAACAGTTACAACCCAGCGTTCGTCGTTAGCCTGCACGCGAATGCCAACGGCCCGAAGGCGACCGGCAGCGAGGTGATCTATTTCCACACCTCAAAAAATGGCAAAAAGCTGGCAGGCCTGCTCCAGAAAGAGTTCCTCCTTGCGCTCGACCTGCGCAACCGCGGCATCAAAGGCCGGACGGAGAGCGAACGTGGCGGGTCACAATTGTTCAACACACGCGCGCCGATCGTCATCGGCGAGCCTTTCTTCATTAACAACGAGGCCGACCTGCGGCGAGCGACCGAGAGAAAGGACGCGCTTGCCGGGGCGTATGCCGCTGCCATCGACGCCTACGCCTTCACTTTTTCTCAGCCAGCTGCCACGGTTATTTCAGCGCGCGTGGTCGAAAGCCAGGTTGATCCGGGGACGACCTTCGAACTGGTCACAAAGGGGATCACCAAGGATGAATTCTTCGCGACGAATGATGGCGCCTTAACGCAAATCATCGCCGGCGTGAACGCGGCGCTGGAAGCGAAATACGGCGACGACTTCCGGCCTTTGACCAGACAAGACGCCTGGGTGCTCACTTATTGCGAGGCTGGCCTGGATTCGAGCGGTCATGTCGACCCCGACCACCGGCACTCCGAAGGGGAGCGCGGCATGCTCCCACTGCCTGAGAATGTGCGCTTTTGGAACGGGCCGAGCGCGCCCGCCTGGAACCGCCCGATGCCGCTCGCACGCAATATTGAGAACTTCTACCTCTACCTCGGTCACCTAAAGAACAAGAACGGCACCACGGTCCATGGCCGCTCTCTTTATCGCGACCTTTTTCGCGACACGGGCATCATGGGCGAGCCTTTCCGCGAAGCCAACCTGTTGGCCGGTGTCGTTCATGGCTATTTCTACAGTAATAACTATAGCGACGGCAGCCCCCCCTACGAAGAGCTTCTCAAGGGCTACCGGAAAGACACCGGACTAGCGGCTTTGATGGGAGACACGAAGTATAAATACGCGGGGACCTCAATCCTCCGCGGCCGGGAAAAGAACGTCAACGCTGCTTTGGCGCTGGCCTAGCGAGTAGGTGTCTGCTCGTAACGAGGAATGACCTCGCAGTCGATATCTCTGGCTGGAATGGTTCCAGGACCACGTCCTCATCCTCCGCAGCACAAACGGTCACGTCGCTGAGAGCGGCCAAGTCCGTCCAGCGCCAGCTGGCGCACACTGAAACGAACGGCTCGCCTATGAAAACGCCGATCATCTCCGCAAAACCGGACCTTCCCGGACACCGTCCACTCGATCGTCGAAATCGAAGTCCTCGCCGAGTGAATGCGTTGCCTCTTCGAGCGAGAAAGCGCATCCTCGCTAAACCATAGCGTAGGTTCCGGCCAGCCGCTCGGGACAGAGAAACAACAATCGCCGAACCCATTGGGACCGATGAACGTGCCGCACGTCGGGCACGCGTGCAGTCCGTCGGCGAGAGCCCCTTGCCAACGAGTTCCGGGAATCAACTCCCATTTGTCGAGCCACGGCCTGAGCCCAGCGGTTTTAGCTCTTGTCCAATCTCCTCGACTGCCGGCTTGTCGGCGCTGTTACGGGAAAGGAAAATATCGAAGACTGCCACAGCCGTGCTCCCCTTAGATGATCCACATAGCGATTCTCAGAGTCGAGACCAAAAGAAAAAAACGCCAGCGTCCGCATTTTGCCAGTTTGAGGGCGGATTGCGTGCTTCGTATCTGCCCGTTTGCCTTTGGCGCCTGTCGCCGCCAAATCATCGGACCGGCCGCTCGGCCTGCACGGTTTCGTTAGGCAAAATCAGAGTTGTCGACGACCACGCCACGTGCCGATTGCGCTTCTGCGCCGTCGCTAAGGCGAAACCTGCAACAAAGCAACGGTCGAAGTGGTTCCGCTCAACCTCCTAAATTCGGTAGCTTATTTTGTAACGCCAACGAAATATTCTCGGCGTCACGGTGGTTAAGAGTCACTTGCTCCACGAGAGAGTACAATCGGAAGCGGACGTTTTCAAAAAAGCGACTCTTCGAACATCGGCAATGAAAAGCTTCACTTGCAGATGCGTTTACAGGACATCGTAGCAAGTCCAAATCGGGCGATAAGATCGGTAGCTGATTCGGTACCGCTCCGAAGCGCTTGCCGGTTTTTTGTGCAACCGACGGGCGTTCTGTTTGTCTGTCGCCCAAACGAAGTTTTCTTTTGAAACGCCTGTTTTTCTCGTGAAATGATCGCCTTTTGAAACGAAAAGCGACTTTTTTTGAGCTCGCAGCGCGGCGGGGTGCCGCTCGGCGACTTCGGAAATCCTAAGTCTGCCGCAGCTCGCCAATTTTCATTATTCTGGCAGTTCTTCGCCATCGATTCGTCAACAATCGGTCAAATAAAATGTGCTCATCAGGAGAAACACAGCCCCGAAAGCCTTCGGGGTTATTCATGGTTTAGACAGGCGAGCGGGAGAAGGCGGCGTGCCTCACGATCAGTTGGAGAGCCTGCCAAAGCAGTTCGCGGCCGGGAGAGATGCGATGCCAGGGCGAAGCGCCGGAAGGATGCGGAAGGGGGATGAGGTCGAACGCGCGGCCTGCGCGCCGCGGACGGAAGCTGCGGCCGATGACCTGGTCGAGTTTGTCGACCTCGATGAATTGCGCGATCGCCAATTTCCCGACCGGAATGACGAGTGCGGGTTGGAGAATTTCCATTTCCCGCTCCAGCCAGGAGGAACAATTGGCGATCTCCTGCGGGTTCGGGACGCGATCGCTTCCGCCCGGCGCTTTGCCCGGGAAACAACGGCAGACGGCCGCGAAATAGATCTTCGCACGGACCGCTCCCTCATCGAGTCCGGTGGCTTCTTCAAACCAGCGAAAGAGTGTCTTGCCCGCCGTCCAGGCGAACGGTTTCCTGGCGACCGGCTCGCGCACACCCGGCGCCTGGCCGACGAGGATGATTTTGCTCACGACCGCGCCGCCGGAAACGGGCGGAGGATGCATGAGCGGACAGCGCCGGCAGGTACGCAAGCGTGCGACGTGGCGTTGCAATCGAAGTTCGGTGGGCGAGCGGGCCATCGTTTCTTATCGACAATAGCGAGTCGATAACTGAAATCGTCTCCAATCCATGGCGCAGCTTCCTAACGAGACGAAGTTTTCGGCCGCCGGCAAGCGCGCCGGGCACTGGATTTCTCGTCATCGGGTCGAGCTGCTCCTGTTCACTTTGATCTGGACGACCTATGCCAGTTTTTACCAGGCGACGGGCGACAACGAGGCCGCGCGGCTCGATCAGCTGCGCGCTCTGGTCGAGGATCACACGCTCAAGATCAACCAGTATTGGTGGAACACGGCGGACGTGATCCACTACCCGTCCAAGCCAGGCTCGATTTTTCCAAACAAAGCCCCTGGCACGACGATACTGCTCGCGCCCGCCTACGCGTTGGTTGCCGGTGTGCTCACGCCGCTGCGCTGGCTCGGAGTGCCGGAATGGCTTTACTGGCATCTGGTCGTTTATCTGCTGACCGTCTTCTCGATCAGCCTGCTGACCGCGCTCGCCGGGGTGGCGATGTATCGAGTGTTGGTGCAACTGACGGGCGATCGACACGCCTCCGTGCTGGCGGTGGTCGCGATCTGGCTTGGCACGCTTCTCTTTCCTTTCGCAACCTTGTTTTTCAGTCATGCGCTGGCGGCCGCGCTGCTGGTCTTCGGGTTTTATTTTCTTTTCCGATTGCGCCAAAGCGACGGCGCCCTCGGCCGGGCGCGGCTCGCCGGCGCGGCTGGGGCGGGCTTATGCCTGAGCAGCAGCGTGATGACGGAATATCCGACGGCCGTAGCCGTGGCGGTGCTGTCGCTTTATGCCGCCTGGATCGGATGGCGCTGGAAAATTTCGCGCCGGGACAAGGTCTTCTTCGCGGGCGCGTTTGGGCTCGGGCTCGCGGTCGGCGGCCTGCTCCTCATCGGTTATAACTGGCTCGCGTTCGGCAAGCCGTTTTACGTCCCCTACGAATCCTACGCGCAAGCTGGGCAGCACTTCCACGCCACTTACGCGCGAGGCTGGCTGGGGATAAATTGGGCTGGCCGGCAGCATTTTTTCAAGGCCCTGGGTGCGATCACGATTTTCCCCCCGATCGGGCTGCTCTATATCAAGGTCGATGCTTGGCGCATTTACGCCTGCAACCCCGTTCTCTGGATCTGCATCCCTGGAATCGCGATCATGCTCTGGCGGCGCGCGGTACGACCGGAAGGTCTGCTCGTGCTTGGCCTGACGGCCGCCTATCTCGTCTTTCTGACGAGCTACGGCTCTTCGATCTACGACTGGGCGGGAGCGAGCTACCTCGGACCGCGTCATCTCATTCCGCTCCTGCCCTTCCTTGCCCTGCCGATCGCTTTTGCCGTGCGGAAATTTTCCTGGCTCTTCTATCCGCTGCTCGGCCTCTCGGTTTTTTACATGTTGCTCGGGACCGCGGTCGAGCCGCGGGTGCCATATCCATTTGCAATCCCCGCGCGTGATTTGCTCCTGCCCGATTATCTGCACGGCAAGCTCTCCCAAAATGCGCATCACCTTTTCGATTCCGGCCAGCATTTGCTGACGCGCGACTCGACCGCATTCAATCTGGCCAAGCTCGCTGGCGTGCCCGGGCGGGCGCAGCTCGTCCCGCTCATGTTCTGGTGGGCGCTGCTCGGCGGCACGCTCCTGCTCCTGACCCGGGAGCGCCGGCGGCTGGGAGCGATCGCCATTCTTTGTCTCTACCTGAGCGCGATCGGCGCCGCGCCGGCGATCGACCACGCCCGCAGCGCTCCGAAAGACACGGTCCACGGCTTGATCGGCAAATATTATCGCAACAGCAAGTGGAGCGGCTCGCCGGTCGACGTGCAGCTCGACCCGGCAATCGATTTCGACTGGTCGAAAAGCATGCCGCTCAATCCGCCGTTCAGTGTCCGGTGGAGCGGCCGGCTCCTTGTGGAACAACCGGGCGAATATGAGTTCGCGCTGCGGGCCGATGACGGCGCTGCACTGGAAATCGACGGTCATAAGCTCATCCCGCTGACTGCGGCCTGGCAGGAAAAAACCGCCAGGCTGCACCTCGCCGCGGGATTTCATTCCATTCGCGTAGACTACTTCAACGACCTCTTTGGCGGCTTTGTGCATCTCTGGTGGACGCTGACGAGCCGGCCAAAACAAATTGTGCCGCCAGAAGCGCTCTTCCCGGATCAACCCGTGCCTAACGACGGAAAAACGAAAGGAGCAGGCTGACCACGATGCTGATGATGATGCAGGTGACGATCGGGAAATAGAAGGCCGAGTGCCCGCGCTCAATCCGGATGTCGCCCGGCAGGCGTCCGAGCCATCCGGCGCCGAACCCGGTCCAGAGGGCGAGCCCCAGGAGGACGATGACCGCTCCCATAATAACCAGCATTTTTCCAATCTCCGGCATACAACGGTCTAACTTCGCGTCCGGGAGTGATAGCAGCAACCGACTCTTGCCGTCACGCCACAGGGAACGCATTTTCGCTGTATGCAGCTGGGTCAACTGAGCGAAGCCGCCCTTTACACAAACGATCTGGCAGCAGCGGAGCGCTTCTATCATGGAGTGCTCGGGCTTGAAATCGTTTCCAGTTTCGCGGGCCGGGGAATGTCCTTTCGCTGCGGCGCCACCGTGCTCCTCCTGTTTGATCCCGCGCGGACCCGCATTCCCGATGCGGGTGTTCCAACGCACGGCGCAACTGGCGAGGGGCACATTGCCTTTGTCATCGATAACTCTGAAATCGCACCCTGGCGCAAGCGCCTGCAGGAAGCCGGAGTCGCGATCGAGTCGGAAGTCGAATGGCCGGAGGGCGGACGCTCGCTTTATTTCCGTGACCCCGCCGGGAACGTCGTCGAACTGGCGCCGCCGACTTTGTGGCGCCGAAATGCGCCTCCCCTAACGACGTCGCCGACGCTGGGACTTTGAGCCGTTCCGGGACGTTTCTACTGCCGTGATCAGCATCACGTCGACCGCCGTATAATCACTATCCTCACGCCAGACGTGAGCAATCCG
>JACCZO010000377.1 GCA_013695925.1 Chthoniobacterales bacterium | reverse complement strand
GCGGAACTCCATTTAACATCCCGGCCGCACGATGGAGACCCTGACTGAAGAAGCGCCGCCGCCGCCAAAGGCCCCCTCCCGAGTGCGCCGCTTTTCCGCGCCGGTCCTGGTGGCAGTAGTGATCTTCCATCTGCTTTTTGGCGGCGTGGCCGCGGTCTGGGTCGTGTCGCGCTACAGCGCGGCGCGCAAGCTCACTTTTAACGCTGGCCCGAAATCGCCTAACCCAAGCGAGCGCGCGCTCGAGCACCGCGTCCAGTTGCAGAAAAAAACGCAATCGACCAGCGCGCCGCCGGCGGTCCCGAGACGCGTCCTGACCACCGGTATCTCCAAAGTGACATTGCCGCCGATGCCGGAAATCAAGAGCCCGGAGAGCGCGCCCCGCAGCATGATGAGCGCGGGCGGGACGGGGAACGCCTTTGGCCCGGCCGGCGCGACCTCGGGCGGCGGCGGTGGCGGTGGCGGCGGGACCGCGATCAACTTCTTCGGCATCCGCGACCTGAGCACGAGCGTCGTGATCATGATCGACGTTTCGGATTCGATGTTTACCCGCACGGGCGACGCGGATTATCCGAGCAAACTCGTTAGGCAAGGAAAGGAACAAAATTTTCAGGTCATCCGCGACGAAGCGATCAAGCTCGTGGAGAGCCTGACGCCGCAGACTCATTTCGGGATCGTGCGCTGGTCTGGGGGCGCTTATTCGTGGAAACCGGAGTTGGTCAACGCGACGGAGGAGAACAAGAAGGCGGCGGTCGAACACATCCAGACGGAAGTCGATTACAAGACAGCCCGGCCAAAGGGCGGGCGGGCGGGTGGGACGCGGCACGATTACGCGCTCGAGGAAGCTTTCGCGCTCAAGCCGGAAACGATCTACATGCTGACCGACGGCAACGCGACCGCCTCGCAGTCGGGCGGCGGCCTGCAACCGATCCCGCCGCAGGAAATTTACAAAGTGGCGGAGGAAGGACAGAAGCAATTGCCGAAAAAGGCGAAGGTGCACGTGATTTACTACCTGAACGGCAAGGAAAAATCGGACGAAGTCGACATGCTGCGCGGGCTGGCGAGCCGCAACACCGGAAAGTTCCAGAAGGTCGAAGCCAAGGGCCGGAAGGAGAAATGACTTCACTCGGTGGAGCGAGACTCCGTCGAACTGAGGCGACGGCAGTGCTCCGATAACGGATTAATTCCACCGCTCGACAGAGTCTCGCTCCACCGACAGAATTGCTCCATGCGCAAAGTGAACCTGAACGATCTGGCGGAGGATGAACGCCAGTCTCCGAAAGGCAAGTTTCACAAGTTCGTCAAAGACATCTCGGTCGCGCTCGGACGCGAAAAGGAGTCGCTCGATCTCGCCAAACGACATCCGTTTGATCTCGCCCAGGTCCGGATTCCGAAAGGCAAAAGTTATTGCCCCTATCACGGCCACAGCGCCGAGACCGAACTCTACCTCGTCATCTCCGGCCGTGGCATCGTGCGTGACCATCGCGGCACGACGGAGGTGAGCGCGGGCGACGCATTTTTCTTCGGCCCGGGAGAGGCGCATCAACTTTCCGCGTCCGCGGCAGAGGACTTCGTCTATTACGTGATCGCCGATAATCCGCGCGGCGATTCCTGTTATTACCCCGACAGCGGGAAGTGGGTTGCCTTCCAGGAAGGCGGCGGAGACGTGATCGCGAAAGGCGCGGAAGCCGATTACTACGACGGCGAAGAATAAATCCGGGCCCGGCCGGGAATGCGCGACCTTTTTTGCCGCTCCTACCCAGCGATGGTAAACAGTGGGATGGCTTCTTTGCGCTGCGGCGCGCTTTTTCTTCTCCTGGTCGCGGTCTGCCCGCAACCAGCGTCGAGCCAGAAATTTGATGGGCGCGAACTGGTCACGGCGCAGCTCGTAGCCGAGACCGCGACGGTTGTGCCCGGTCAGTCTTTCACGGCCGGGCTCCTCCTCAAGATGGTTCCGGGCTGGCACACCTATTGGCAATTTCCGGGCGACGCCGGTATCCCGACCGAGATCAAATGGAAGCTGCCGGATGGCTGGAAAGCAGGTCCGATTCAATGGCCCGTCCCGCTCAAATTAAACGAGCCGGGCGAGATCCAGATTTACGGCTATCACGACGACGTGCTGCTCATGGTGCAGCTGACGCCGCCGTCCAAAATAGCCGCCTCCTCCGTTCACCTCGCTGCCACGGCCGACTGGCTGGTCTGCGAAAAAATCTGCATCCCTGGCAGCGGCGAGGTGCAGCTTGATCTGCCGGTGGGCGCGCAAGCCACCGCCGCCAACCAGGAGCTTTTCCAGAAGTTCCGCGACCGGCTGCCGCGCGCCCTCCCCGCGGAAGCACGGAGCGCGGTGCAATGGACCCGGGAGCCAAAGGAATTTCGCCTAACGATAACGGACAAGAGCCTGGCCCAGTCCGGGACGGTCGACTTCTTTCCGCTTCCCGAAAGCGCCTCGGTCGTGCTCGGCCACCCAAAACGCGAGACGGCGCCGGATGGCTCGATTGTCTTTTCGATCCCGATCGAAGCGGCCGGCCCGGGACTGAAATCCCTCGACGGATTGATCGTCGCCGGGGACCGTGCTTTTTCGTTAGGCGCAGCCGCGGCAAACACGGACGGGACGGCGCTCGTCCCTCCCACAGCGGCGGTCACCGGCGGATTGGCCAAGCTCCTTCTCTTCGGCTTCATCGGCGGGTTGATTCTCAACCTCATGCCCTGCGTCCTCCCGGTGATCTCGCTCAAGATTTTCGGGTTCATCCAGCATGCGCGCGACAGCCGGGCGCGGATTTTCGGCAACGGCCTCGCCTTTAGTCTCGGGATCTTCGCCTGGTTTATCGGGCTCGCTGCTTTGATGATCGCGCTGAAGGGCGCCGGGCATGAAATCACCTGGGCTTTTCAATTCACCAACCCCTATTTCGTCGTCGGGATTAGCGCGGTCGTGCTCGTTTTTGCACTCAATCTTTTCGGCGTTTTCGAAATCACCCTGCCGGCGGCGGCAACGAGCGGACTGCTCGGCTGGAGCGCGCGGGAAGGTTATGCCGGCTCGTTTTTTCAGGGCGTTTTCGCGACTGTGCTGGCCACGCCCTGCACCGCGCCGTATCTCGGGACCGCGCTCGGTTTCGCTTTTGCCCAGTCGGCCGGGATTATCTTGCTCATGTTTGTGGCGATCGCGGCAGGAATGAGCGCGCCCTATCTCCTCCTCAGTGCGCAGCCGGGCTGGCTCCGATTCGTTCCCAAGCCCGGCCCGTGGATGGTGCGGGTGAAGCAATTCATGGGCTTTCTCCTCCTCGCCACGCTTCTCTTTTTGCTTTGGGTGCTCGGGGTCGCCCGCGGACCGGACGCGACCATCTGGGTGGCGGCGTTTCTCCTCGCGCTCAGCATCGCCTGCTGGATGAAAGGATCGTTCGCAACCCCGACCGCCTCGTTTGCACAACGCCTTGTCGTGCTCGTCCTCATGCTCGTGCTCGTGCTCGGCAGCGGTTTCTATTTCATCGGCCAGAAGTTTGCCGCGACC
The DNA here is from genome assembly GCA_013695925.1 of Chthoniobacterales bacterium. Classification (GTDB taxonomy): domain Bacteria; phylum Verrucomicrobiota; class Verrucomicrobiia; order Chthoniobacterales; family UBA10450; genus Palsa-1392. The sequence goes on along the minus strand of JACCZO010000377.1, from coordinate 622 downwards.
AAGACTGCCGCTTCCGACCTAACGAAAGACGGCTGGATTCCCTTCAGCCCGGAGCGGGTCCAGGCGGAGTTGGCGCAGGGTCGCAGCGTCTTCATCGATTTCACCGCCGCCTGGTGCATCACCTGCAAATACAACGAAGCCTCTGTCCTCGAGAGCGCCGCGGTGAAGAGCGCTTTCGAGCGCTACGGGATCGTGAAGATGAAAGCCGATTGGACGAACGCCGATCCCGTCATCACAAAAACGTTGAAACAATTTGGCCGGGTTGGTGTCCCATTATATGTGCTCTACCCGGCCACAGCTCCGCAGGAACCGATCCTCTTGCCGGAACTTCTCACCCAGGCCCTTGTCCTGGATCATCTTCAATCCGCCGCACCGAAAGTTGCGGCCACGCCCTAAATCTATGAAAACAAAACTACTCCTCGTCGCTCTCACTGCCCTCATCACCGGCGCGCTCGTTGCGGCCGAAGCACCCAAAGTCGGGGCCGCTGCGCCCGGTTTCTCGCTCCCTGATTCCAAAGGGAAGACCCATTCGTTAGGGGATTTCAAGGGCAAGTATGTCGTGCTCGAGTGGTTCAACCCGGGCTGCCCCTTCGTGCAAAAGCACTACACGAGCGATAACATG
>JACCZO010000343.1 GCA_013695925.1 Chthoniobacterales bacterium | reverse complement strand
TTCAATTCGTCGAGGAAGAGGGAATGGGAATCGGACCACTTGGTGTATTTCGCAGCCGGCACTTCATCGTAGGGGAGCGCATTTTTCAGCGCGCCCTCGGCGAATTCGGGCAGGTCGGTCAAGGTCGCGAGGACAATATCGGAGGCGACGCCGTGGAGCTGGGTCGAGCCGCCGGCGACGCGGTAGAATTTCTGAATGGTTAGCTTGAGTGCACCGTCGTCTTGCGAACGGGTGCCGAGGAGGGAGGTGAAGCGGCCGATTTCGAGAATAGTCTGGACGGTGCCCTTGCCGAAGGTGCTCTGGTCGCCGACGATCACCGCCCGGCCATAATCCTGCAGCGCAGCCGCGAAAATCTCACTCGCCGAAGCGCTCTGCCGGCTGGTCAGGACGACGAGCGGTCCGTCGTAGGCGATGCCCGGATCCGGATCGGTCGAGATCACGACGCGCTCATTGGCGCCTTTCGTCTGCACAACCGGGCCGGATTTAAAGAAGAGACCGGTGAGAGAGATCGCTTCCTCGAGCGAGCCGCCGCCGTTCCGGCGCAGATCGATCACCAGGCCGGCGATTTTTTCCCGCTTCAAACGCTTCAGGAGCGCGAGCACATCCTTGGTCGTGCTCTTTTTGTGCGAATCCATATCGGCGTAGAACGATGGCAGGGTGAGCCAGCCGAGCTTTACCGGGTTTCCGTCGCGGTTCTTCTTGATAATGATGTCGGCGCGCGCTTCCTGGTCTTTCAGTTTAATCTCGTCGCGCACCAGCTCGATCGTTTTGCGCTGGGCCGGATCGGCGGCGGCGGCAGGGATGATGAGAAGCCGCACCTTGGTGCCTTTTTTGCCCCGAATCTGTTCCACGACTTTGTCGAGACGCATGTCGCGCACATCGACGAAATCCTTCGAACCCTGAGCGACGGCGCTGATCCGATCGCCGACTTTCACGCGGCCGCTCATCTGCGCCGGTCCGCCGGCGACGAGGCTCTCGATCTTGGCGTAGCCGTCTTCGCTGCGCAGCATGGCGCCGATCCCAACGAGCGAGAGGCCCATGTTGATGCTGAAATTCTTCAGGTCGGAGGCGCTCAGATATTCCGAGTGCGGATCGTAGGACTGCGCGAGGGCGTCGAGGTAAAGTTTAACCTGCTCCTCGGCGTCTTCTTCATGGATATTGCGCAGCATCCGGTCGTAGCGGCGCTCGACCAGTTTCGGTCCCGGCTCGATCGGGTGATCGCTCAATTTCTCCTGCAGAAGCTCGTTCGCGATGCGCCCGCGCCAGAGCTGGTCGGCCTCCGCTTCATCTTTCGGCCAAGGCGCCTTTTGCCGGTTCAGCACGACGGTATCGTTCGACTTGAAATCCATTGGCTGTTTGACCAGCTCCTTGATTTTCTTCACTCGATCTTCCACCCGCTTCTGGAAGACGGCGAAGATCTCGTGGGCCGGTTTCAGGTTCCCGAGCAGGATGTCGTCGTCGAGGGTGGTGGCGTATTTGGCGGTGAAAGCGTCGACGTCTTTCTGGGTGAAAAAGAGGTGGCTGAAATCGAGGATCTCGAGGTAACCGGTGAGGAGTTTCTTCGAGATCTCATCGTTCAGGGGGTGATGGGTGTAGTGGCCTTCCTCGAGGAGACGCCCGACCGAGAGACCGATCTGCTCGGAATCCGACTTCGCCAGGACCGGCTGCAGCCCGAGTGCAACGACCAGCAAACCCGGCAAAAGCGCGACAGATCCACGATGGGAAATTTTCATAAATTCGGAAAAAAAAGCTCGCAGAAAACGTTTTGAAAGCAAGGTGAGCGAGCAGGCCACAGCACCCAAAGGTGAAGAGTGAGACATCGCTCCGCGGTGAAGATTCAAATTTAGATTCGGTGCCGGCAACCCGTCGGGATGCAATTTCCGTTCCTATCGGCCGTTTTCCTACTCGGGCTCGTGATCGATCACCTGCACGAGGGCCGGATTACGATTACGATTACGAGCACGAGCACGAGTGGGAGAGAGATATGATCAAATACAAAAGCTTTACCGGCGGAATTTTCGAAACGAACTGCTATGCCCTCGAAGCCCCGGAGGGCTGGATCCTCTGCGACGCGCCGGATGGGACTTGCGACTGGCTGGCCGAGCAGGGAATCGAGTTGCGGCTTCTCCTTCTCACCCACGGGCACATCGACCACATCCAGGATGTAGCGAAGATCAAAAAGCGCTTCGGCTGCCCAATCGGTGTGCACCCGGAGAGCGCGCCGATGATTTCGGACGCGAATTTCTTTCGCGACTTCGGTTTCGGGTTCGAGATCGAGCCGGTCCCGCCCGACCTCCTGATCGAAGCGACGCCTTCGCGTGACTTTCTGGGGATGAACTTCGAGATCCTTGAAGTCCCGGGGCATTGTCCGGGAAGCCTCTGTTTCTTTTCCCGCGAGAACGAGCTGCTCATCGGGGGCGATGTTCTGTTTGCCGGCGGCGTCGGTCGCTGGGATTTGCCGGGCGGCGATGGCGAGCTCCTCTTCGCCGGCATCCGCGAAAAACTCTATTCGTTAGGGGAAAACGTTACCGTCCTGCCCGGTCATGGGCCGTCGACCATGATCGGGGTGGAGCGTAGCACAAATCCCTTCGTGCGCTGATTTGCCTGGCCCGGTGGTGCGAGACTCCGTCGAGCCGGGGGAGGAGGTTGAATTCGCAGCAGCGACGCGTTGCCCCAGCTCGACGGAGTCT
>JACCZO010000336.1 GCA_013695925.1 Chthoniobacterales bacterium | reverse complement strand
GCAGTGACGTGCTCGGGTTGCACGCGATTGAGCGTGATGCCTTTGCCACAGATCGCGCCCGCCACCAAAAATGTGCCGGTCTCGATCCGGTCCGGGATCACGTCGTGCTCGGCGCCGTGCAATTCCTTCACGCCTTCAACGATGATGCGACGCGTGCCCGCGCCCTCGATTTTGGCGCCCATCTTGTTCAGGAAATTGGCCAGGTCGCACACTTCCGGCTCGGCCGCAGCCCCCTCAATTACGGTCACGCCTTCGGCAAGGACCGCGGCCATCATGACGTTATCGGTCCCGAGGACGGTGGGTCCAAATTTCCCGCGGAGATTGATGACCGCGCCGGTAAGTTTCGGGGCGAAAACTTTGACGTTGCCGTTCTCGACCCGGACCGCGGCGCCGAGGCCTTCAAAGCCTTTGAGATGGAGATCGATCGGGCGATCGCCAATGACGCAACCGCCGGGGAGCGAAACGGTCGCTTCCTTGCCCCGGCCTAACAATGGTCCGAGGACACAAACCGAGGCCCGCATTTTGCGCACGACCTCGTAGGGCGCGACGGAGTTTACCTTCTCCGCCTTGACCGTCACTGTGCCGCTGGCCCGTTCCACTTCGGCGCCCAGATGCATCAGGATCTGGAGCATGTAATTCGTGTCGCTCAGGTCGGGGACGCGGTGGAGGACGCATGGTTCGCGCGTGAGCAGGGTGGCCGCGATGATCGGCAGGGCCGAGTTTTTCGAGCCGCTGATCTTGATTGAACCGGAAAGCGGATGACCGCCGTGAACGAGTATTTTATCCATGCCGCGCGAACAGAAACCGTGGGGTCCCTGCATAATCCTTTTTCGAGCAAATGTCGTGGTAATTCTGCGCGGCAAGGAACTCGGAAAGGCTGCCCGCCTGACCGAGCCCGATTTCGAGCGCGAGGAGAGCGTCCGGGTTCAGGTGGGACGGCGCCGTCGCGATCAATTCGCGGATCAATTCATCGCCGTTAGGCCCACCAAAAAGCGCGATCGATGGATCGTGCCGCACCTCGGGAGCAAGCTGCCCGGCGTCGCCCGCGGCGACGTAGGGGAGATTGGCCACGATGAGGTCGAAGGTGCCTTCGATCGGCTCGAGCAGATGACCTTGCAGGAAATGGATGCGCTCCGGGATGCCGAGACGCGTCGCGTTTTCGCGGGCGAGGGCGAGCGCGTCGGGCGAGAGATCGACCGCCTGGAGTTCGGCCTGGGGGAAACGGGCGGCGAGGGAGAGAGCGATCACGCCGGAGCCGGTTCCTACGTCGAGCATGCGCGGGCTTTGCGGCCAGGTCAGATCGCACAGGTATTCGACCAGTTGTTCTGTCTCGGGACGCGGGATGAGGGCGCGCTGGTCGCTGAGGAAGGTGTGATCGGAAAACTCAACCGTGCCGAGAAGATGCTGGAGCGGCTCGCCCTTGCCGCGGCGCCGGACGAGTTCGCGCAGCGGGGCGAGATCGGTCTCGGCGAGCGGGCGTTCGAATTCGAGATAAAGCTCGATCCGTTTCTTCCCTAACGAATGGGCGACAAGATGCTCGGCACTGAGGCGCGGACTTTCGATCGCGCGCTTTTCGAAATAGGCGGTAGTGGATTGAAGCACCTCGAGGACGGTCATGTGCTCAAATTGCCCCGTTTGTCATCCCGAGCCGCCGAAGGACGGCGAGGGACCTCGCAAGCCAAATCCGACATTATTTGATAAAAGCGCATCGCAGGTTGTTTGGGAGGTCCCTCGCCGCGCTCCGCCGACTCGGGATGACAAGCGTGAAACACGGCACCACTCGTCAGGCCAAAGCCGATTCCTTGAGCCGCTGTTCCAAGTCGGCGTGCTGGAGGGCGGAGATCATTTCCTCGAGGTCGCCTTCCAGGATGCGATCGAGATTGTAGAGAGTGAGGCCGATGCGGTGATCGGTGATCCGGTTCTGCGCGAAATTATAGGTCCGGATTTTTTCTTCGCGGCCGCCGGAACCGATCTGGCTTTTGCGGGTCGCGGAATATTTTGCTTCTTCCTCGCGCTTTTTGTCTTCGAGCAGTCGCGCGCGCAGGATGCTGAGCGCTTTTTCCTTGTTCTTCTGCTGGCTGCGCCCGTCCTGGCAGCGCACGATTCGGCCGGTCGGGATGTACATCACCTGGACGGCGGAATCGGTTGTGTTCACTCCCTGCCCGCCGGGTCCACCGGCGCGGCACACTTCGATCCGGAGATCTTCCGGCTTGAGCTCAAAATCGACTTCCTCGGCTTCCGGCAGGACCGCGACGGTCGCAGTGGAAGTGTGAATGCGGCCCTGGGCTTCAGTCGCGGGCACTCGTTGCACGCGATGGACGCCGCTTTCGTAACGCAGTTTTCGGAAAACCGATTCGCCCGAGATTTTGAAAATAATTTCCTTCAGGCCGCCGAGTTCGGACGGGCTCGATTCGAGGTCTTCGATTTTGAGACCGGCCGTTTCCGCATAGCGGTTGTACATCCGGTAAAGATCGGCGGCGAAGATGGCCGCCTCGCTTCCGCCGGTGCCGGCGCGAATTTCCACGATCGCATCGCGGTCGTCGGCTTCATCGGGCGGGAGGAGCGCGACCTGGACTTCGAACTCCAAGTCGGCGACCCGTTTCTCGAGGGTCGGAATTTCCTCCTGCGCCATTTGCGCGAGGTCGGCATCGGTCGCAGTGGAGAGTTCGCGGTTGTCTTCCAATTGCCGGCGCGCGATCACCAGCTCTTCCCATTTCGCGAGCAGATACTTGATCGCGGAATGCTCGCGCATCGTGTCGCTGGCCCGCTTCCGGTTGTCGAATAGATGCGGATCGGCAATCTCGCTTTCCAGTTGCTGGAAGCGTTCCCGTTTGCGCGCGATGAGGGATTGGAAGTCCATAAACAAAAACGGCGACTCCGAAAGCGTTCGGAGTCACCGTTCGTTAGGCGGAATGAGCTAAGCTTTTTTGGCGGCGCCGGCACGGGTCGCCTTCGTGCTACCGTAGCGGCGTGCAAATTTCTCGACGCGTCCGGCGGTATCGACAAACTTTTGTTCGCCGGTGAAAAACGGATGGCAGGCGGCACAGATGCCGATCTTGATGTCCTGGCGAGTCGAACGGGTATGGTAGACCGCACCGCAGGCGCAGCTAATTTCCGTCTGGTAGTATTCAGGATGAATGTCCGTTTTCATAGGAAAAGAGCCGGCAAAGTAGCCGCGAAAAGAGGTTGCCGCAAGTGATGAAACCTGAAGATCCAGTGCTGGCCGCGTGGCGTCAGACGCTCGCCCGGCTTGCCGATGCCCCGGCGATTTTCGATGCGCAGGGAAAAGTTCTTGGCCGCTTCGAGGAAGTGGAGGAATGGAGCCGGGAATACGAAAACGGCGCGCTGCGGGATTTGCGGGCGGGCGTAATCCTTGCGGTTCAAATCGGCAATCACGCGCGTTGGCCGGCCCTGCTGCTCGCCTGTTTGCGCCGCGGGATCGTCGTGCTGCCACTCGAGCGGACGATGAGCGAGCAGGAACGCGCCACGGCTTTGCAAACCTGCCGGGCCACCGCGCTGATCAGAGCGATCGAAAGCGGAATCGAGCGACTGGCGGATCAAGAGATGCCTGAATGGGACGAACGTCCGCCGGTTCTCCTCAAGCTCACCTCCGGCACGACCGCGGCTCCACGCGCCATTCGATTCCGGAGCGCCCAACTGCTGGCCGACGCGGTCCAGATCTGCGACACCATGGGCCTGACCGAGACGGACCTGAATTTCGCTGTTATCCCATTGTCGCACTCCTACGGGTTCAGCAACCTGATCACGCCGTTGCTCGTGCGCGGGGTGCGGATGGCGATCAGCACCGATCGAATGCCGCGCGCGGTGCTCGACGATCTCGCCCGCACCGAAGCCACGGTCTTCCCGGGAATGCCGCTCTTTTTTCAGGCTTTCAGCGAAATGAGCGATCCGCCGGCGCTGCCCAAACTGCGGCTCTGCCTTTCCGCGGGGGCGCCGCTCAGCCGTCGAGTGGCGGAAAATTTCCGGGCGAAATTCGGGCTGCCGATTCATTCCTTTTACGGTGCGTCGGAATGCGGCGGCATTTGCTACGAGCAGGTGGCGAGCGCAGAGCCGGAAGGTTTTGTCGGGCAGCCACTGCGAGGCGTGGAACTTGAACCGCTCGATCCTTCATCCGCATCGACCCAGGTTCGGGTGCGGAGCGCGGCAGTTGGCGATGGTTATTTTCCGGAACCGGAACCGGAAAAACTGGGTAACGGACACTTTCTGCCAGACGATCTGGTGACAATCAGCGACCAGGGCGTGCGGATCGTCGGGCGGATTTCGGATGTAATCAATGTGGCGGGAAAAAAGGTAAACCCCGCGGAAGTAGAGGCGCATCTCCTGAGTCACGAGGGAGTGCGGCAGGCAGTCGTCTTTGGGCGGGCCTCAACCCTGCGCAACCAGGAAGTTGTCGCCTGCGTGGTGGCGGCGGCCGAGACGGACGAAGCGGCACTGCTGGAATATTGCCGAACGCGTTTGAGCGGCTGGCAGGTCCCAAAGCGGATCTTCCTTTTGGAATCCCTTCCGGCGAACGAGCGGGGAAAAATCAGCCGGCGCGAGCTGGCCGAACATTTTGCGGCCTGAGGCGATCCTTTGGGCAAAAATCCGGTTTGAGACGCTCACTCGCCAAGCCGTTTACGAATATTAGCTAAACGAACATTACAATTATTATGCGAACCATTCTCTTTTCCACACTCGGCGCCATTCTTATCCTGGCGACATTTTCCAGCTGTTCCACGACTGTTCGGACGGACAACGGCCGCTCGGTCACGACCGGCGTGCATACGAACTAAGGGCTCCGTCCCGCGCGACCGTCGGTACCTGCTGCCGGTCGTTCGGCTTCTGCTCTTTGGCGAGGGCGTTTCGCGCGGCTCTTCGCATCCTGCGAAAAAGTACTTTTTATTTCGCTGCGCTCAGCCACTTGCTCCCTCTTCGCCCTTGTGAACCAAGGTAGCGGCACCACTCCAACCTCCTCCCGGCTGCAGGTCCTCGTCCTGGAACCGGATGAGACTCTGGCCGCGGAAATCCTCAGCGCAGTCGAAGAAGCGGCCCCCGGCACCGGGGCCGACCGCGCGGCGTCGTTAGGCGAGGCGCAGCAGCTGGGGGTCGAGCAGAAGCCGGCCCTCTTTGTTCTCGTGTCGACGCCACCTGCGATCTGGCGCAGGAGTTCATCTACGACCTGCGCACCAGTCATCCCGATGCCCGCGCCATCATCCTGACGGCGATGCATTTCACGGCCCATCGCGAGCAGGTCGCAGCTTTCGGTTAGGGCGAGCGGTGGCCGGAGCGGAGGTGAGAGATGGGCGCGGTCTGCTCACGAGAGGAGTCGAACCTCCACGGGTTTCCCCATACGGTCCTGAGCCGTACGCGTCTGCCATTCCGCCACGTGAGCGTCGCGCCGAGCGGCCTGTAAATTGCCCGCCGCGGCGCCAACCG
>JACCZO010000333.1 GCA_013695925.1 Chthoniobacterales bacterium | reverse complement strand
CTGTGGCGCAGGACGATGATGTCGGCGTGATTTGCTTCCAGGACTCTGGCCGTGTCCTTGAGCGTTTCTCCTTTCGTTAGGCTGGAAGCCGAGGCCGAGATGTTGACGATGTCGGCGCTCAGGCGTTTGGCGGCCAGCTCAAAGGAAGTGCGGGTGCGCGTGCTCGGTTCGATGAAGAAGTTGATCAGCGTCTTGCCCTGGAGCGCCGGGACCTTTTTGACGTCGCGTGTTCCGACTTGTTTGAAAGCGTCGGCCGTCTCGAGGACGAGATTGATTTCCTCCGCCGACAGTTCGCGCAGACCTAACAAGTCTTTCCGTACCCAGTGCGTGGTCATATCCGGGTAGCGCACGCGTCTCGCGTGCTGGCGACGGTGTCCCACCGTCGCGAACTTTCTGAGACGGGTTGCTCCAACTTGGCAGTCTCACCACTCTGCAAAGTGCGTCGCGCTGGAACAGCGCGACCAGCACGCGAGACGCGTGCGCTACCCGGACCTGGTTGCGGCGATCGATTTGGCTTCATCCCTTTTCCAGCCAGACACAGTCCGGCTCACCATCCGTTTCCTGGAGACGCACCCGCACTCGCTCGCCCCTCGCGGTCGGAAGATTTTTCCCGACGAAATCCGGCCGGATCGGCAGTTCCCTATGGCCGCGATCGACCAGGGCGGCGAGTTGAATGCATGAGGGCCGGCCAAACGATCCGAGCGCATCCATCGCGGCCCGACAGGTGCGGCCGGTGAAGAGGACATCGTCCACGATGACAACCGTGCGCCCCTCGAGCGGCAGCGGAAGCTGCGAAGCCCTAACGACCGGCACTCCGCCGCGCTTGCCATGATCGTCGCGGTGCATCGAGACATCGATCACCCCGGTCGCGACCCGCACCTTTTCGATCGTCTCGATTTCGGCCGCGATCCGAGTCGCCAGGTCGACCCCGCGGGCCGGGATGCCGGCTAAGATGAGCGCGGATAAATCGCGATTTCGCTCAATGATCTCGTGCCCGATCCGGCGCAGGGCGCGACGCATCTCCTCGGCATCGAAGATGCGGACGGCGGCGGTTGATTTCGTTAGGTCAGTCTTACTCATTCCTTCGCGACCTCACAGGATCGCGTTAAAGGAAGTGCGCACCGATCAGGCCAGCGCTTTCGCCAGCTTCATCTCGCGCACTCTCCGTTCGCGCCAATTGGAGCGATGTTTCACGATCCAATCGAGGAGCGCCTTTTCAAAGCCGATATCGAAACCGGCTTTTTCGCTTTCGATCCATTTGTGTTTCAGGATCTCTTCGCGCTCGGCGAGGAACTCCTTGTAGAGGACCGAATTTTCAAAAAAGTGCGCCCCGGCATCCTCGGAAGAATCCATTTCAGTGGGTTTACTCATGAAAGTTTCCCTGCTCGATCACTTTGCGGTTCACCTCCCCTAGCATTAGACGAACCAAGGCGACGGTTATTTAGGCGGAGCGCGCGGAAAAAGGCAAGCATTAGGTTGTGGGCAGCATCTCCCGCAGCCGTTGCGCGACCCGCACGAACTCCGCGCTAACGGGCGACTCTTTCTTCTCGGCCGTCACCGGCATTCCGCGATCGCCCCCCTCGCGGGTCGCGATGTCGATCGGAATTTGGCCGAGCAACGGGACGCGAATCCGTTTCGCTTCCCGCTCCCCGCCGCCGCTCCCGAAGATGTCGTAACGAACCCCGTCGGAGGGCGAAAGGAAGTAGCTCATGTTTTCGATCAAACCGAGGACCGGCACATTAACCTTTTCGAACATGGCGGAGGCTTTGCGCGCATCAATCAGGGCAACTTCCTGCGGCGTGGTGACGATGATGGCGCCGGAAAGGGCGACCGTTTGGACGATGGTGAGCTGGATGTCGCCGGTCCCTGGCGGAAGATCGAGCACGAGATAATCGAGCTCGCCCCACTCGACCTGCCGTAAAAATTGCTGGGTGTAGCGCGTCACCATCGGCCCGCGCAGAATGGCCGGCGCCGCATCGTCGAGAAGAAATCCCATCGACATCAGACGCAGGCCGTATTGCTCGATTGGGATGATGTGGTTGTCCTCCGTCGCCATCGGCCGCTCACGGGAGCCGAACATGAGCGAAATGCTCGGGCCGTAGATGTCGCAATCGCAGAGTCCGACCGCGGCGCCGCCTTGTTGGAGCGCGACGGCGAGGTTGGCAGCAACGGTTGACTTGCCGACTCCGCCTTTGCCGCTCGCGATCGCGATGATGTGCTGGATGCCCGCGATCCTGGTCGCGCCCACTCCGGCGGCTCCGCTGCCGGCCGGTGGCGCTTGAATGTCGATTCGCACCTTCGCTTCCCGCACCCCGGCCACATTTCGCAAGGCGCTTTCCGCCTGGCTCTTGATCGTCTGCGGGATGTTCGGATCGTTCGTCGCCAGAGCCAGCTGCACGGTTACGTCGCCGTCGCGCAGATCGATTCCTTTTACGATTCCAAACGAAACGATATCCCGGCTGAAGCCCGGGTATTT
>JACCZO010000323.1 GCA_013695925.1 Chthoniobacterales bacterium | reverse complement strand
AGTGAGCACGGACAAGTTTATAAGACAAAGAGTGAGGACTCACCCCGTGTGACCCCATAGTGAGGACTGACCCCGTGTGACCCCGTGTAGGGCCCGTGTAGGGCCTGACCCCGTGTAGGGCCGACCCCGTGTAGGGCCACTTTCCGACTTTCCACTCTCCAAATTTCCATTTAGAATCCATAATCATCAATGAAAGACTGACCTTCCCCCCTCGCCATGAAAAAGACTCTTACATCCAAACAAGAATCCATCATCAAACAATTCCAGTCCCATATTGATGCGGAAATCCGAGGCGATCTCGACACCACACTCGCTACGATGACTTCGGATCCGCATCTGAACAATATTCCAACCCTCGTTGGCGGTGTTGGCAAAGACGGAGTAAGAAATTTTTACGCCAGATTGATCCCTTTCAATAAGTTTTTCCCGCCAGACTTGGAAATGGTGCCAGTTTCTCAGACCATCGACAAAAACCAATTGGTGGACGAAATCATTTTTAAATTCACCCACACGACTGAAATTGGCTGGATGCTGCCAAATATTCCCCCAACTGGAAAACGGGTGGAGATACCCTTGGTCGTCATTGTGGGTTTTCATGAGGGGAAAGTGACCCACGAGCACATTTATTGGGATCAAGCCAGTGTGCTAATACAGATCGGATTACTCGACCCGAAAGGGCTGCCAGTTCATGGCATCGAAACTTCCCATCGCATGGAAGAGATGCGCAAGCGGGTCAATTCAATCTAATCGCATCACGGCAGTCGGTGTCACTGGAGGATCGGACTAGTGGGCGATTCTCCACTTCCCGCTAAGCTTTTGTTCTACTGCTTCTCCCCGGCCAGGAAAGGTAGAATGTCGGTATGGTGGTGGATCATTTTCCACTGGCCGCCCTCTTCGCGGTATATATTTGTGGCGCGAATGTTAACGTCCACGCGCTTACCATCGGGGGCGAGATTGCTGCCGACTTCGTAGTTGCACGCTACAGCGATATCGTCTCCCAAAATGATATGGACATTCTCAGGCGATACTTTGCCACCAATTTTCAAGGCTGCCTGTTCGGTCCACACTGCGGAGATCGCCTTCCAGCCGACTTGGTAGCCGCCCATGGGGCCCGTATAAAGAACATCGTCCTTGTGCGACCAAGCTTCAAGCATTGGAGCAGGGTCACCGGTAAAGACTGCATTGAGTGCACTGTAAAAACTGTCGTTTGCGGCCTTGACTTCGGCAAGGTCGTTGTCGGCACGCGCTACAGTGCCCGCTATGGAAAGAACGAGGAGGAGGGAAAGGATTGTTTTCATCAGATAATTTGTGTGGTCACGGTGTTGAGTGACTACTATCGATTTTGAATGAATTCACATTCATCCTCGTGTTTTGGCTCGGCGTCAATTGGAAAAAGCGTATTGAGGTCGTTGCGCACGGCCAATTCACGAAGGACAGGAGAACGAGGGGCGTGCGGCGAAGAGGGAACGGAAGGCGTAGCGGTGGTGATGGGCATTCATGACGGAGAAGAAGTCGGTGGTGGTTTTGTGATGGGAACGGGGTTGTTTGGAGATCCAGTGCATGCACAGGCTGTTGCTCAGGCGTCGGAACATGCCCATAAAAAGCATGGAGCGAGGTTTGCGCACCCGACTCAAGTCGTCGAGGTGGCTGACATCCAGGCGTTGATGGAGTCCGCTTTCAATGCCCCAAGACTGCCGGTTGAGCTGGAGCCAATCCAAGGCGGCGAGTTGCTCAGGAGGACGACTGGTCAGCAATTCCACCGAGTCGGTCTTTTTGCCGTTGGTGATGCGGATGAGTCGGGCGGCCTGCGCAACGAGGGGAAAATCGGCGGTTTCAGCGCCCATCGGGGAACTGAGCAGAGTTCTGATTTCGTCCCGACCTTTGTTTAGCTGGCGGCTGGCGGCCACTCGCGAGTTGGGGCTGCGGTAGTCGAAGGGACCGGTGGCTTTTTTTAATGCCAAGCGGAGGGGGCTCATGAAGGGAAAAGACTTCCGGGGGCTCATCGATGAGATTTTCCAAGGTGTGATGAATGGTGGACTGGTTGTCCTTGACGGTCAAAAGGTAGTCGGCCCCGTGTTCAAGCACCAGGACGCGGGCGGTTTTGTCCTGGGTATGGAGGGCGTCGAGGCTGACCATGCGCCCGTCCAAATCGAGTTTTTCAAAAAGGGTTCTGGCCACGGGGATTTGCCGTCGCTGCGCTCCGCCCTTCGGGCTGCCTGTGGCAGGCGATCTCCCTTCGGTCGGTTCGTTGGTCTTCTCGGTGGGCACCAGTGCGCTGCCCAGATAGAACTGACTTTGAGAGGTGACGGCGGTGAGCACGGCATCGCCGCTGCCGTGCTTGGGTTCCTTGCCGTCGATGTTGATGAGGGGGGGCGGTGCCCGGGGTCGCGGGGGGTGCCCGGGGTCGCGTCTAAACTTTTTGACATTTCCAAAGCAATTGAAAGCCAAAAAGCTTGGGAATGGTAACATTGTTAAATTGTTTCGACGGGACCCCAATCAATCCCTGACTTCTTTGGTTTCGCCTTCTTCACCGTGGACGGACAGGGAAAAAGCCGAGAACTGGAATTCTGAAACGCTGAGATGGGGGCCATAGCCGTCGCATACAGCAAGAGCGGGGACGTACCAGCGATCATCCCGAACTGCATGCCCTCCTCATATCCCTCCGGCAGGTTCTCATTGATCGCCTTGCGCACGGCGCTCAGCGCGGCGCGGCGATCCGTGGGGAGTGCGGCGAGGTATTCGGTGACGGTGGAAGCTGTCATGTTGGCGACGATCCCGCTGAGCTGTGCGGCGGACAAGCCTCACGCACCGCACCGCGGCCCTGCTTTTCTTCACGACGGTGCTGGACTGCGGCCGTATCTCAGCGCAGACGATCACGTCACCGACACACTGGCTGCGGGCGCGGCGGCAGTAAGCGTGAGAAACACGCGCGCGACACCGGTGCCGTCAGATGGCTCGTCGGCGGAGCCGGTGATGGTGAAGCCGCATTTTTGCAGGACGCGGAGGGAGGCTGCGTTGTGGTTGGCGGCGCTGGCGTAGAGCGGACGAGTCTGTTCCAGGCGGAGGAAGGCGGTGAGCGCCTCGGTCGCGATGCCGCGACCCCAGTAGGCGCGGTCGAGCCAGTAGCCGATTTCTCGCTTTCCCTCCGATGTCCAACTGCCGATGTGCCCGGCCACCTGATCCTGCGCGGGGGAATCCGCTGAGACGGCGGACGCGACGACAATCGTCTTTTTGAGGCTCGTCGCGTCGGCCAGGAGTTTTGCCCAATGCTGGTCGAACGCGGCCCGGTCGCGCGATTGGAAGGCGACCATCGCCACGGCCACGGGATCGCGCTGGTGTTCGAAGAAGAGCTCCAGGTCGTCTGTTTCGACTTCGCGTAGATGGACTGTTGGCTTCATGACATGTGCGATTTTGTGGGTGAACTTTGCCGCTCTCTTTAGCCGAGTGCGCCGGTTTGTGCACGAACAAAGCGGACCGAAAGAACCGAGAGCCAGTCCTTGAATCGGGCAGAGGTTACCGCGGCTTTTGCGACCGCGATTGCGAGGATCGCAACCGCGAAAAGCGTAATCGCGGTTGTGTTTGCTGCAATCGCTGTGTCCACGGCCGTTGGCCATCTCCTGCAGCGGGAGATTTAAGCGCGGCGCGGCGCCGCAGACGAATCAGCAGGGAATATGAAAACCATTCTGTTGCTAACGGTTCCAACATCTTCATGAACCTGGCCTGGTATGGGCATTTGAGGTTCAAGGACAAGGCGCTCTGGATCGTGATCCTGGCGTGCTGGGGGATCGCGCTGTCCGAATATATTTTCCAAGTCCCGGCGAACCGGATCGGCTCCTCGGAGTGGAGCGTGTCGCAGCTCAAGGTGCTGCAGGAATGCATCACGCTGGTGGTCTTTACCTTGGTGGCTTACGCGCTTTTCCTCTCGCCCGTGAAGTGGAACATCATGGTCTCCTACGCCTTCATCGTTGGGGCGGTTTTTTTCGCCTTTAGGTTATAGCCGGCACCACGGGAAAACACCGCATGGCCGCGAATGCTGGAGAGCCTGCTCGGCGTCTTGAAGAACCGGGCGCTCTTCATCTTCGCCGCGTCGGTGGTGCTCTTTCATTTCGCGAACGCGGCTATGTTGCCGCTCATCGGGCAGAAGCTGGCCCGGAACGATGCGGCGCGTTCTTCGCTTTATTTGGCGGTGTGCATCATCGGTGCGCAGGTGGTGATGATTCCGATCGCAATGGCCGCGGGCCGCTTCGCCCCGGTGTGGGGACGAAAGGCGATCTTCCTCGTCGGCTTTGCGGCGTTACCTATCCGCGGCTTCCTCTACACGCTGAGCGATAACCCCTATTTCCTCGTCGGCGTGCAACTCATGGATGGCATCGGCGCGGCAATTTTCGGGGTGGTGAGCGTGCTCGTGATCGCCGATCTCACGCGCGGCACGAGCCGGTTTAATTTCACGCAAGGGGTGGTGGCAACCGCGACAGGCCTCGGGGCGTCGCTCTCCAATGGCGTGACGGGATTCATCGTGCAGCGCGCGGGTTACAATGCGGCGTTTCTCTTCCTCGCGGGCGTGGCTGCGCTCGCCTTGAAAATCTTTTGGTTCTTCATGCCGGAGACCGGCGAAGGCATTGCCTAGCGGCTGGAAGGCTTCGTCGAAGACGGCAGCGTATGCCTTTGCTGCAGGAATCGACATAGGGCCTGCGGCAGTCGCGCGGCCGCGCGTCACCACCCCGGCTTCAACGTTGCGGCTAAGGTTTCCATTTTTGCGCGCGGGGTGCGAGACTCCGCGCATGGCTGATGTCACAATCGATATTATCAAGAACGGCCCTTTCATCGTGAAGGGCGAGGTGGAAATGAAGGACGCGGATGGCAACAGTTACCCGGTCGAGAAGCGGATGGCGCTCTGTCGCTGTGGCGCGTCGACGGAGAAGCCGTTTTGCGACGGGACGCATTCCAAGATCGGTTTCCAGGCCGCCGAGCGCGCGGTGCCGGAATCGGCAGAAGAGAAGTAAGGGCGTGCTGCTTCAGGTTCCGACGTTTTGAAGCAGGCTTTGCGAGAAGCGCGACGGCCTGAAGACGCCGGCTCGCCCGTCGCGGTCGAGGTACCGCCACGGCGCCTTGCCCGGATCGCTTTCACGACGTTTCTGCTCACGTTTATCGCGGCTCGCGTGCTCGTGATCCTCATCATGACGCGGCGGATGCCGGACTTGTTTTTGCATCTTGGCGGCACCCATGTTCATCATCTCAACTACGGCATTTTCCTTCTCTCGGCCGTGGGCGCGATCCTCGTTTTCGGTCAGCGCCCGAGTGTTCGGTTGCGGCAAATCTGTGCCCTCCTCTACGGCTTTGGGATGGCGCTGACTTTTGACGAGTTTGGGATGTGGCTGCATCTCGGGGGCGGCTACTGGCAGCGGGCCAGCTTCGACGCCGTCATCGTCCTGCTGAGCCTTTTTGGGGTCCTCGCGTTTGCTCCCTCGCTCGCCCGCATGCGCTCCTACCATTGGGCCACCGCGGCCCTTGCCCTGGGGGCGGTGTTTGTTTTCTACGCCCTGCTCTTCAAGTCAGTGAAGTATGTCGGCCAGCGGGTCGGACCGCGCTTGCAGCAGATCGAGGAGCGCGGCCCGCGATAATTCGAGGCACTAATCAGGCTTTCGCTAGGGGCAACGCTTCCGGCCAGAGAAACTACCGGCCTAACGATTGCCCGCGCCCTCTAACAGCGCTTTGCCTTGAGCAGAAGCACTGGCACGTCGACCAGGTGGCGCACTTTGTCGGCCGTGCTCCCGTAGAGCAGGTCGCTGATGAAGCGGTGGCCGTGGGTGGACATGGCGATGAGATCGACGCCATGGCTGGCCGCGACCTTGATCATTTCATCGGCCGGTTCGCCCAGCGCGAGCAGGTGATCGACGGTGAAGCCTTCCGCGCGCAGTTCGGCGGCGCGCTGCTCGAGGTAGGCGCGGTCCTCCTGCATTTCTTCGCTCTCGGCCAGGTTCAGCCGCTGGTAATTGCGCGCGACCCAGCCATCCGCGACGTGCATGAGCAACAGCTTCGCGCCGGTCATCCGCGCGAGCGGCTTGATGTGATCGAGGATGGCCTGGTCCGCCGGGCTGTTTTCGAGCGGGATGAGAATGTGCTTATACACGGCGAATTTTATTCGGCGGGCAGCCCAAAGAACCCGTAGAAGGCCCGGCGAGCCGCGTCCGGCATGAAGGTGTCGAAAAGCAGTTTCACGTTCAGGGTGATGATAATCGCCGCTGTCGTCCAGCCGAGGATTTTGATCCAGAGCGGGTTTACGAATTCACCCATCTTCACTCTCTCGCCCGTGAACCGCATCAGGGGCCAGACCGCGAAGCCCAACTGCATGCTCAGGACGACCTGGCTGGCGACGAGCAGCTCGGTGGTCTGGTTCTCGCCATAAATGCCAATGATCACGACCGCCGGCACGATCGCGATGCCGCGCGTGATCAGACGGCGGAGCCAAGGGGTGATCCGGAAATTCAGAAAACCCTCCATCACAATCTGGCCGGCGAGCGTGCCGGTGAGGGTGGAGTTTTGACCCGAGGCAAGAAGGGCGACGGCGAAGAGCGTGCTGGCGATGCCGACGCCGAGCGTCGGACTGAGCAACTGATACGCGTCCTGGATTTCCGCGACATCCTTGTGCCCGGACCAGTGAAAAACCGCGGCCGCCAGGATGAGGATGGCGGCGTTAATGAAGAGGGCGAACATGAGGGCGAGGGTGGAATCGATCGTGGCAAACTTGATCGCCTCGCGTTTGCCTTCCACCGAGCGCTCAAAGTTGCGCGTCTGCACGATGGAGGAATGCAGGTAGAGATTATGCGGCATGACGGTCGCGCCGAGGATCCCGATGCTGACGTAGAGCATGCTTTGATTTTTTAGGAGCTCGGTGCTCGGGACAAAGCCAAGCATCACCCCGGTCAGGCTTGGTTGGGCAAAAAAGAGCTCGAAAGCGAACCAGCCACCGATGGTCAGAATGAGCGTGACGACAACTGCTTCGATGTAACGGAAGCCTTTGTTCTGGAGGAAGAGGACGGCCAGGACATCGAGGCAGGTGATGACGCAGCCCCAGACGATCGGGATGCCGAAGAGGAGTTGCAGACCGATGGCCGAGCCGACGACTTCGGCGAGATCGCAGGCCGCAATGGCCAGCTCGCAGATGACCCAGAGGAACCAGATGGTAGGCTGGTTGTAATGGTCGCGGCAGGCCTGGGCAAGGTCGCGCCCGGTGGCGATGCCGAGCTTCACGCAGAGGTGCTGGAGGAGGATGGCCATGAAGTTCGAAATCATGACGACCGCGAGGAGGGTGTAGCCAAACTGCGCGCCGCCCGCGAGGTCGGTGGCCCAGTTGCCCGGATCCATGTAGCCGACCGCGACGAGAAAACCGGGGCCGGCAAAAGCTGCCATCTTGCGCCAGAAAGAGCCCTGGCCCGGGATGACAATGCTGCGGTGCACTTCCGGGAGGGAAACCATCCCGCCGGTCCGGCGCCAGGCGCCGGAGCTCTTCTTATCGGCGTCAGGAACCCTGGGCGTTGAAGGCGACATTAAGCGGAATCTCCATCTCGAAGCCCATGCTTAAAGATGTAGTGGAGGCTACAAATCTATCTTACAGTTGTCAACGGCGCTTTCCTTGTTTTGTTGCCTTCGTGCCGGCCAAACCCGCTTCCATTCGCAAACGTCGTCCGGCGCTTCCGCCCAGCCATCCGCGCCGGACGCGGGAGGAGCATGCCCAGGAGATCGCGCAGGATTATGTCGAGATCATTGCCGAGCTCATCGCCACGACCGGTGAAGCGCGCGTGATCGACATCGCGCGGCGCCTCGGGGTCACTCACGTGACCGTGGCCCGCACCATCCAGCGCCTGCAACGCAACGGACTCGTCACCAGCCTGCCTTACCGCTCGATTTTCCTCACCCCGCCTGGGAGCAAGTTATCGGAAGAGTCGCGCACTCGGCACGAGATCGTGGTCCAGTTTTTGGAATCGTTAGGCGTGCCAGCCCCCATCGCGCAATCCGATGCCGAGGGGCTGGAGCATCATGTCAGCAAGGAGACGCTGCAGGCGTTCGTGAAGCATCTGCGGAAGAAAAAACGGCGCGGGAAAAGATCCTCGAACGGCTAGACCTTCGCTTCTCATGGGTAGGGCGAGACTCCTTCGAGCCGGGGACAGCGGATCGCTACGAAAGAAAATCACTCCCCCGGCTCGACAGAGTCTCGCCCTACCCGTTGCCGCTAGCCGAGCCGGAAGCGGAGGTCGCGAATGGCTTTGCTGCCGAAGCGCTGCTTCAGCTTGCGCAGGATTTCTGGTTTGTTCACCCGGTCCAGCTCGTAGTGCAGCGCCGGCTGGAGGACGTGGACGTAAAGCACCCCCTCTCGCAAAGCGATCGGGCAGGAATGCGCAGCGATGAATTCGCCGACGAGAGTTTTCCAGGCGCCGACGATTTCGCTTTCCTGCATCCGCTCTTTGAGCCCGAGCTTCTGCATCACTTTGGGCAGGAGATCAGCGGTCGATTGCGTTCGGTCGGGGCGGGGCGGATCGGAAGGCAGGCCCCGCCATTCGGCGATGACCGTGCGGCGAAGAGAGGGAGTCATGGAGTGTTGGAGTGTTGGAGTGTTGGAGTGTTGGAGTGTTGGAATAACGAGCCAATTGCTCCATCACTCCACTACTCCATTCTCAATACTTCCGCCGCATATTGCTCGGCAGGATATTCAGCTCGGTCCGGTATTTCGCGACCGTGCGGCGGGCAATCGGGATGCCGCGCTGCCCGAGAATCTCGACGATCTCCTTGTCGCTCAGGGGCGCGCAGCCGGATTCGCCCTTCACGAGGTCGAAGATCGCCTCTTTCACGCTCGTGTTGCTCATTGAGACGCCGCTCGAAGTCTGATAGCCCGGGGTGAAAAAGTATTTCATCTCGAAAACGCCCTGCGGGGTGGACATGTATTTGCCCGAAATGGCACGGCTGACGGTCGTTTCGTGCACGCCGACGGCGTCGGCGATTTGCACCATCGTCATCGGCTTCAGGTGCGCCGAGCCTTGCTCGAGGAATTCCTTCTGCCGGTCCACGATCTGATGCGCGATGTTGGAAATGGTCTGCTGCCGCTGGTGGATCGATTTGATGAGGAACTTTCCGCTCCGGATCTTGTCGCGGATATAGTCCTTCACCTCTCCGCCACTCCCGTCCTGCGACATGATGTCCTTGTAGGTGTTGCTGATGCGGAGGTGAGGGATCTGTTCACCGTTCAGGATGACCTGGTATTGCCCTTGGATTTTTTCCACCGTCACATCGGGCAGGACGTAATTCTGCGGCGCCTCCGCGAAGACCTGGCCCGGTCGCGGGTCGAGCTGGGCAATGCTGTTGGCGGCCTTCTGCACCTGCTCGACGGTCATGCCCATGCGGCGCGCAATGTCGGGAAAGCGGCGCTTGCCCAGGTCGATCATGTGATCAGAGACGATCCGGTATTC
>JACCZO010000287.1 GCA_013695925.1 Chthoniobacterales bacterium | reverse complement strand
ACGAACTTTTGACCCTGGGCCTCCAAGGCTTGGGCACTGCCAGCGGCCGGTAAAAGGAAGCCGCTCCGGGGCCTAACAGGCCGAATCGATGGATCAGAGTCCAGGTCGCCGAATCCAGGCCGATGATGACCGCCTTAGGGTTATCTTCATATTTTGAAGTTGGAAGAATTTTCAATTGTCGGCCGGAATCCAGTTCAGTTCATTCCGCGGCGCAACCGGCGCAAACCAGCGCCTCGGCCTGCATTTGCAGACGCTCGAAGCCGATTTCCTTTTTGCAGCGGACGCAGAGACCGAATTCGCCTTGATCGAGCCGCGCGAGCGCAAGGCGCAGCTTGCTCAGCCGCTGTTCCATTCGCCGCCTTGCCTCCTTCGCCATTTCCTGGGTCAGCATCGCGTCGGCGCGCGAGAGGCGGCCGATCGAGGTATCCACCTGCACCGCCGCGGTGGAGTCGGAGCTGTTCGCGAGGTGCGCTTCCACTTGCCTGATCTCATCGGTGAGCAGGATTTCCATTTCGACGAGTTGATGACCGGTCATCATAAAACTTAGGCTGGTTGAGTTGGATCGGGCGCTTGTCGCGCTCCAGGCAGGGCGGAGATGACGAACCCGGGATTCTTGTCCGTGAGATAATGAGTCGACCATTCGCTTGCGAGCAGCACGACCCACTCGCCGAAGACATCGCGGGCCAGGACCGCGTCGCTCGGGAGGAGAATCTGCGGCCGGGTTCCATTTTGCGAAACTTCCGGCTCTTTGCTCCGGAGCCAGCGCGCGATATTCCATGGCGCCGATTCCACCCGGCACTCCGCGCCGTATTCACTTTCGAGACGATATTGCAGCACCTCGAATTGCAGCGGACCGACTGCACCCAGGAGCGGGATGCGCTGGGTCGCCTCGGGCAACTCGAACGCCTGCGCGACACCTTCCTTCAAAAGCTGCGCCAGCCCCTCGCGGAAGCGCTTGAACTTCGCCGGGCTGGTGTTGTGCAGAAAAGAAAAACACTCGGGGGCGAAACGCGGGATCTCGTCGAACTCGACGCCCGGCATCTGCGCCAGGGTATCGCCGATGCGGAAATCGTGATTGCCCACAATCCCGACCACGTCGCCCGGCCACGCTTCGTCCACGGTTTCGCGTTCCTGCGCGAAAAGGCGCTGCGAATTGCCGAGCCGAACGGGCTTCGCCTTCCTCGGATGGAGCACCGTCATGTCGCGGCGGAAAACGCCCGAGACAACCCGGAGAAAAGCCACGTGGTCGCGGTGTTTCGGGTTCATGTTGGCCTGGATCTTGAACACGAACCCGGAAAAGGCGGGATCTTCCGGCGCGATCCAGCTGTTGCCGCTGCGGCGCGGGGCGGGCGGAGGCGCGAGCGCGAGAAAGCGTTGGAGCAACAGTTCCACCCCGAAATTATTCATCGCGCTGCCGAAGAAGACCGGGGTCTGCCGGCCCGCTCTCACTTTGTCGAGGTCAAAGGCCGCGCCTGCGCCTTCGAGCAAAGCGATCTCGTCGCGGAAATGTGCGTAGACGTCGGGGGACATCGATTGCCGCACGAGTGGGTCATCGATTTCCGTCACCTGCAACGGCGCGCGGTAGGCGCCCCGCGGCGTCTTTTCAAAAAGGAGCACCTCGTTAGTCTGTCGATCGTAAACGCCCCGAAACTCCGCGCCACTCCCCAACGGCCACGTCACCGGCAGCGCATGCAGACCGAGCACCTTCTCCAGTTCATCGAGCAGATCGAGCGGCGGGCGCGCCGGCCGGTCGAGCTTGTTGATAAAAGTGAAGATCGGCACTCCGCGCCGGCGACAAACCTCGAAGAGTTTGCGCGTCTGCGCCTCGATCCCTTTGCCGGCATCGATCACCATGACGGCCGCATCCACCGCCGTGAGGACGCGATAGGTGTCCTCGGAAAAATCCTTGTGCCCCGGCGTGTCGAGGAGGTTTAGCACGCAGCCCTCGTATTCAAACTGCAGCACCGTCGAAGAGACCGAAATGCCGCGCTGTTTCTCCAGCTCCATCCAGTCGCTCGTCGTGGCGCGCTGGTTCTTGCGCGCCGTCACGCTGCCTGCGAGCTGCACCGCGCCGCCATAGAGGAGCAACTTCTCTGTCAGGGTCGTCTTCCCCGCGTCAGGGTGCGAGATGATGGCAAACGTGCGGCGGCGCGCGATCTCGCGCTCCGCGATCGCCAAATCATAACTCGTCTCCGCAGAAAAGGTGGCAGGCACGGTGTTGCGTCGCGGTTAGTAAACCTCGGCGTCCTCCGCCAGAGCAGGAGGGAAACGCAGGTCGCTCATCCCAAAGATCGCCCGCTTGCCGACGCGAATGACTTCACCCTCGGCGCTGATTTCGACCCCGTAAATGGTGCGACCACGCGGCAGGCGCAACTTGCAGCGCCACGCAGGTTGCTGCCCCGACTGGCGCAGTTTCTCGAGCAGAGAAGCTGGGATGTTTTTCTCGGCGCTCATGCAAATGCGAGCGACGCCGGAGCGCGGTCTTCATCCGATTCGTGCAGGCCCGCTCCCTCCTCAAAAGCGACGATCTCAGCCAGGACCTGGCGCAGCACGACCGCCGCGCTCTGCGTCGCCTCGATTCGCCTGATCAGCTCAGGCGAATAGTGCGCCAGAAGCAAAGCGCTCTCGTCCTGGAAGCTGTTTAGCCGATTTTGAATCGCTGCTTCGTTCGCGTCCTCGAAACGATTCTCGTGTAAGGCGCGATCGCGCACTCGCGTGCTCAGGACGCCTCGGTCGGGCACTTCGAGAGAAAAGATCATTTCAACCTCGAGATGCTCGTCCATCAAACGCGCCTGCGAGACGTTTCGAGGAAGGGCGTCGAGCACGAGCGCATCGATGTCCGGCTTAAAAGCGTGCGCCGCGACCTCGGCGTCGATCCGCGCCATCCAGAGTTGGACGGCGACGTCGTCTGGCACCGGCTCACCGCGGCTGGCATGTTCGAGAAACGATCGCCCGAGCGCTGTGCGGGTTTCCAGCGAGCCAAACACTTCCGTGGACGCCATGTGGTAGAAGCGGGGAATGGTGCCGAGCGAATGAGCGAGCGTGGCCTTGCCGCTGCCAGGAGGCCCGAGAATAAGATAGGTGCGATATTTCATAGTTTGGTTGTGACTTTTTTGGAAGAGAGGCGGCCCACGCTCCGATGATTTCGATGGCCGCGGCGAGTTGCCTTATGCCGCTGTCGCCATCGGGTTTGTCTTCTGTTCCATTTGTTCGTTGCCACCGACCACGCGGGCGGGATCGTAGAGAAATGCGCCACAATGTGGACAGGCGACGACATCGTTCCCACTCCGCAATTCCTGCATCAAACCAGTCGGGACCTGGAGAAAGCAGCTTCGACATACGCCCTCCACAACTGCCGCGAGCGGCGGCTTGCCCCGCGCCCGGCGCTGCTGGTAATGCTCGAGGTATGGTTGCGGTATCTTGCGCCGCAATCGTCCCAGTTCCCGTTCCCGATCGAGCTCGTGCGCTGCGCTTTTCGACCGGGCGAGCGCGTTTTCGACTTCATTGAGCTGCAGCAATGCAGCGACTATATCCTCCGTATTCATTCTAATGGCCCGTGGCCGGATTCCTCCTGTTAAGTGGACTTTGTGCGCATGGGGGACGCGCACTGTTCCGAGGACGTGCCGGGCGGGCAACCACGAGCCCGGGCATTCGGAGCCACTGACGCCCTGTGAAATGCTCTCCAGAATCTCGCGGCCAGATTTCGGACAGTCAGAGCGGCAGCTGCTACTAGTCAGCGTTGGCACACTGTAAAACACGCCCGGCTGTTTTTGTAGCGAAACTTTTCGCGGCGGTGCGCGCTTGCCCGCCGCACAGTTCAGCGGATATCGCCGCCCACATGGCAGCTTCCACCGTGGCCCAATACCTCGCCGCACTCCCCGCGGATCGCCGCGCTCAATGCCGTGCGCGAGGCGACCAATGAGAACCTGCCGGACGGGCATGAAGAGGGCACGCGGTTCGAGATGATAACGAACGATGATGCCGAGATCGCCAGGTCAGAGAAGTCATCAACCGCAGGCACCTTTGCCGAGGAAGATATAAGTCGCTGGGCCGGAAAACCGGGATGTTGCCTTGGACGTCCGAATTACGTTGACGTGCGTTGGCCCTCCTTCTACCACGGGTCAACGCAAATAAGCGAGCATCCGGCTCACTGGCCGGTTCAGCGGCAACACCAAGAAGACCATTGCCGCGGCGGGTTTAGGCATTGGGGTTGGTCACCTCAAACACGCCGGGGTTTTCCCGGAGGAGAATAATAATGAAAAAACTAATGTTCGTATTAATCGCGTCCGCCTGTTGCTCGGCTTTCGCGCTCAATGCGTCGGCTCAGCAGGCCGACCAGGAAATCGCCGATGCTGTGATAGCAACGGTCAAAGCGCAGTGGGCGGCGGATATCAAAAATCCGGCAAACATTGCCGAACAGTCGAAGGATCAGTCGGAAGACTACACGGAGCTAAACGGCCAGTACGCCACGCGGGTCGATGGGAAAGCGACGAATTCGCGTCTGGCAGAGGGAGCCGCAAAGAGCTCCGAAAAGCGGATCGCGGCGGAAATGCTCAATCCCAAGGTCCAGGTCTACAACGGCGACGTTGCCGTTCTGACTTACAACTATGCCGGCCTGACGATCGACAAGGAAGGAAAAACGACCCCGAACCGGGCAAAATCCACCCGTGTTTTTGTGAAAAAGGACAATAAATGGATGTTAGTCCACGCAAACTTCGCGGCTGATCCGCTGCCCCAAGACTAGGGCGCCGATAGATTCAAAAGGGGCCGCCAGTAGCGCGTTGCGCTATTGGCGGTCTTTATCGGGGAGCGTGGGCGGTGGCGGTTCACGAGACTTGTCCGCCGCACATTTCAGCGTGATCATCGAGAACCCGCCGGACGGATATGAGGAGAGCATTCAGTTCGGGATGATCGGCTGGTGCCTCATCCGCCTCAACGCGGGGTAAGCGTTCTCTATCTTTCTACTTTAGACTTTAGCCTTTCAAAGGCTTCGCGAGCGGGGCAGCAGCACAAAGAAGGGTGCCAGGAAGCCCGCGGTGAAGAAGGCGAAACCAAAGATCAGCCCCCGAGCCCCCCATCACGGGCGGCGGATGATTTTGTCGCAGGCTCTGCTGCCTGGCTGCAGTCGCGTGGAAGCGTTCAGTCTACTTACTCGTCGCTCTTTCGGCGCCCAGACCGGTGTTCGCCCTAACGACGAGTTCGTCGAAGCGCGCTTCGGCACTCGGTTCGCGACTCAGCAGTGTGCCGAGGATGGCGGCGAGGAAGCCTAACGGGATGCTGACGATGCCGGGGTTCTCGAGCGGAAAGATGGGAGCGTGCTGGATGAGGTGACGCGCGCTGGCCGCGACGGTCGGCGGATCGATCGTCATGATCGTCGGGCTGAGGATGATGATGCCGATTGAGGCGACGAGGCCGACGGCGAGGCTGGCGACTGCGCCGGCGGTGTTGAAACGTTTCCAGAAGATGGAGAAGACAATTGCGGGCAGGTTGGCGCTGGCGGCGATGGCAAAGGCGAGGCCGACGAGGAAGGCGACATTGGCGGTCGGGCCGAGGGCGATGGCGAGGGCGATGCTGACCGCGCCGACAACAAAGGCAGTGATGCGGGCGACGCGCACCTCTTCACCGGGCTGCCTTTCCCTGCCGTGATGTATGACGTTGGTGAAAAAGTCGTGCGCAAAACTGGTGCTGGCGCTGATCGTTAGGCCGGCGACGACCGCGAGGATGGTGGCGAAGGCGACGGCGCTGATAAAAGCAAAGAAGACGTCGCCGCCCAGAGCGCGGGCGAGCTGCGGCGCGGCCATGTTTCCGCCGCCATTCTTGCTGATGAAATCGGGTCCGAGCACGCTGGCGGCGCCGAAACCGAAAAAGGTGGTCATGATGTAGAAGGTGCCAATCAAGGCCATCGCCCAGACGACAGACGAGCGGGCGGTCTTGGCATCAGGCACGGTGTAGAACCGAACGAGAATGTGCGGTAACCCGGCGGTGCCGAAGACGAGCGCGAGGCTGAGTGAGATGAAGTCGAGCGGGTTCTTGAACTTCATCCCCGGGGTGAGGAAATCCTTTGTCACCTCCGCGCCGCTCTTGTCGTGATAACTAATGTTCGTTAGGGCGTTGAAGAACTCGCTCAGGCTGAAATGAAAGTGTCTCATCACGAGCACGCTGAGCAAAAACGAGCCGCTCATGAGGAGGATGGCCTTGACGATCTGCACCCAGGTGGTTGCGAGCATGCCGCCGAAGACGACGTAGACGATCATGAGCACGCCCACGCCGCAGACCGCGAGATTGTAGCCGACGCCGGGGAGCAGGACCTTGACCAGGCTGCCGGCGCCGACCATTTGCGCGATCATGTAGAAGGTGCTGACCGTGATCGTGCTGAGCGCGGCAAGGGCGCGGACGGGGCGGGGCTTCAATCGGTAGGCGAGGACGTCGGCCATGGTGTATTTGCCGGCGTTGCGCAGCGGCTCGGCCACGACGAGGAGGACGACGAGGTAGGCGACGAGGAATCCGACCGAGTAGAGGAAGCCGTCGTAACCGGAGAGCGCGATCATCCCCGCGATGCCGAGAAAGCTGGCCGCGCTCATGTAATCGCCGGCGACGGCGAGACCGTTTTGCCAGCCGGTGATGCGGCGCCCAGCGGCGAAGTAGGCGCTCGAGCCGGAGGATTTCTTCGCGCTGTAGAAAGTGATGACGAGCGTCGCGGCGACGAAGCCGACGAACATGGCGATGGCGGTTGGATTTGTGGTCGTGGCGGCGAGCATGGCGCGATTATTTTCCGACAGACTCCGTTCGCAACCGGTGGGCTGCCTTATCCCACGCACCGGCTTTGGCGACGTAGATTCCGGCCACCAACCAAGCCATGAAGAACTGAGAAAGAGCGAAGAGGTAGGCGAGGTTGGCCCCATCGCCGATTTTCTTTTGCATCAACTCCGGAAACCAACCGACCAGCACCGGCAGCGCAAAATAGTAGAGGATCGAGACGATCATCGCCGGGACGATAAAGCGACGCTTGGCCCGCAGCAGCTCCCGGAATGGCGCGCTGGCGGCAATCGCCTGCCAGTCTGCCGCGCCGGCTTCCTCAGCGGCTGTCCGTTCATGCGGAGGTTTGGGACCGCGAGAGGTCAGGGGAGTAACGTCCGTCGCCGCGCCAACGATCGGAGTCAGGTCCGGTGGCAGGTTTGAATCTTCCGGCGGCATCTCAGCGCATTAAGGGCGATCGGGCGTGCGCTCGCAAGCAAAAGCGGGGCAGAAATATTACGGCCGCGCTTTGCCCGGGCGCGGTCGCTCTCCTGTAGCTGCTCCCTGTGGGAGGCAAGGGGGGAGGGAAATCGCTCCTCAAAAGCAAAGGTCCTCCCGCGCTTCGCAAGCGGGTGGCTCACCTGCAGTGCGGCTATTTCTTCTCGGGTTTGGCTTCCACTTTTGTCGCGGTCATGGTGTACATGATCGTTACCTTGGTGCCGACCTTGACCTCGCCGTCGAGCCTGGTCCCGGCGTCGCGCTTTATCTCCCAGCGATCGTTGTCTTTTTTCACCGCAATCATCGTATCGGTCATTTCCAAGACGGGCCCGGTTACTTGATATTCATTCGCCGATTCGGCCCTGGCCGGGCCGCTCACGGCGAGCATCCCCGCAGCGATAATTCCGCACCACGTAATTGATTTAATCATACTGGACTGAATTCCGCGCCAGGTGCGGTGGCAAGAGCAATCTCGTCCAGGATGAAGCGCGACAAAGGGTGATGCCGGTCAGCTGTCTCAGCACATAATCCGAAAGCGTTCCAGCAACTCCTGCCGGAGTTCGAGCGCCATTTTCGGGTTGTAGCGGCTGAGCATTTTTTCGCGCTGCTTCGGTTCCATCGCGGCGAGCTGCCGGACGATGTCGTTGCGCGCCTTGTTCTTAGCGTAGCGGCTCCAGCCGATCCCGAGGGCGAGAAGGGCAGATGCTCCCCAGACTACGAGGTCCCGTTGCTCTATCATCATCCGCCAAGATAAACCCGAGCCGTTCAATCGCCATAAAGTGTTTCCAGTACGCGGCCCAATCGCGGTCGAGCGGCGATTCAAGAGAGATGAACAAATCGATCCGACACCTTTGTCTTGTTACGCTGGCGGGAGTGGTCCTCGCCAGTTGCGCTGCGCGCGAAACGGAAATTCACTCCAGCGCAACCGGCGCCCGGGCAGAAGGCAGTGGGGTCAGGGACGCCAGCAGCGTGAGCGGTGACGCCGCTTCGGGCGCGGGAATCGGCGTGCCAGGTCGTTAGGCTGGGGAGCGCCCTTTCGAAGCGGTCGCCTCAGCGAGGGAGAGGTTTTCCGGTTCCAAGGTGGCGCAGCAGATGACGTGAAGCCGCAGTTTGGGCCCCCGACATCGTACAGATCCCCGCATCCGGCGGCTCCGGCGGGACACGCCCGAGGAAGGCCGGGACGGAACGCGGATGGATCTCTTGTTCGAGATCGTAGGCGAGCGCGAGAAGACGCGGTTCCTGGAGAAATGTGCTGTACATCCAGATACCGGCGGGTTTTCCAGCGGGAGTCAACCCGACCGGAATCGAGATGTTGGGATAACCGGCCACCGCCGCCGGTGTGGAAGCGAAGCTGTAACTCGGCGCGACGATGGCATCGAGGTCCTGGCGCGTGAGCGCCTTGTCGATTCCTTCGTCGCGGGAGAGCTGGAGGCAGCGCGCGCGCGCCGCGAGATATTCCGGATCGGTCAGGTCGCCGCTGGTCGCTTCGGCGAGCTCAAAGATTTCCTGCCCGAAGTATTTCATCTCCTCCGGGCAATGCGCGAGATCGAACGCGATCAGGTCGGCGAGGG
>JACCZO010000282.1 GCA_013695925.1 Chthoniobacterales bacterium | reverse complement strand
TTATCCCTGCTCGATTTCGGAAACGTTTCTGCGCCGGAATCAGAATCAATCGCTGGAGGAGAATCTCGCGACCCTGGAAGAGATTCGCGAGCAGGCCGAGGCCAGCGGTCTTCAGATGGTCGTCTATTTTTCGATGGCTTTTGGGAATCCGTATCAGGACGGATGGAGCATCGAACGTCTGGTCGAGGCGGTGCGGGGGGTAGCCGCGCTCGAGGTCGGCGCAATTTCTCTGGCGGATACGGTTGGTGTCGCCGACGCGGATTTAATCCGGGAGGTCGTGAGCGCGGTCATTGAAGGAGCGGGCAGTCAGGAGATCGGGGTTCACCTGCACAGCACGCAGGCCGAGGCGGCGGCCAAAGTGCTGGCGGCCTACGATGCCGGCTGCCGCCGATTCGACGCGGCGCTGGGGGGACTGGGCGGATGTCCCTTTGCACAAGACAAGATGGTGGGAAACATCCCGACGGAAGAAGTGATCCGCGCGCTGGCCCTTCGCGGAGTCCCCTCGCCGATTGGTGGAGCGCTGGCGGATGTCACGCCGCTCAACGCCGAGATCAGCCGCAATTTTTCTGCCTAGCGACTCAAGTCTGGACCACGCCCATGTGGAAGCGGGTCTTCGGCATCGGCCGGGCGACGTAGCTGAGCAGGCGCAGCAGCACGTCGCGCGTTTCGTGCGGCTGAATGATGCCGTCGAGCCAGCCCCGCGCCGCGCCGTAACGGATGTCGGTTTGCTCCTCGTAGGTTTCCTTCACCTTGGCGCGCAATTGCTCGAGTTCTTCGGCCGACGCTTTTTGGTCGCCCCGTTCCCGTGATTTCGCGAGGACAGCGAAGACGGTATCGGAAGCCTGAGCCGCACCCATTACCGCGTAGCGCGCATTGGGCCAGGCGAGGATGAAACGCGGATCGTAAGCCCGGCCGCAGAGCGCGTAGTTGCCCGCGCCAAAAGATCCGCCGACCACGATCGTGATCTTCGGCACGACGGAATTGCTGACCGCGTTGACCAGTTTCGCTCCGCTCCGAATGATTCCGCTCTGTTCAGCATCGCGTCCGACCATGAACCCGGTCACGTCCTGGAAAAAAATGATCGGCAATCCGGTTTGATTGCAATCCATGACGAAACGCGCGGCTTTGTCGGCGCTGTCGGAATAGATGACGCCGCCCATCTGGATGCCGGCCTTTTTCGTCCGCACCTGGTGCCGCTGGTTGGCCACGATCCCGACGGAGTGGCCGCCGATCCGGGCGTAAGTGGTGACGAGCGTCTTGCCGTAGTCGGCCTTGTATTCATCGAGCGAATCGGCGTCGATGATCGAGGCGAGGAGATCGCGCGCGTCGTATTGTTTCTGGCCTTCGAGGCCGATCAAATCGTAGACCGCTTCCGGCTTTTTCGCGGGCCCGGCGATCTTCATTTTCGCTCCGTTTTTCTTCGCCGCCTCTGCTTCCGGGAGATGCGCGACGAGAGAACGAATTCGTTTCAGGCAGGCCGGGTCATCTTTCTCGTAAAAATCGACCGTGCCGCTGACTTCGGCGTGCATCTTCGCGCCGCCGAGTTCTTCGGCATCAACGACCTGCCCGATGGCGGCTTGGACTAACGACGGCCCAGCGAGGTAAAGGCCGCTGCCCTCGGTCATGAGCACTTTGTCGCAGAGCACCGGCAGATATGCGCCGCCCGCGACGCAATTTCCCATGATGGCCGCAAACTGCGGAACGCCCGCGGCGGAGATGACCGAGTTGTTGCGAAAGATCCGGCCGAAATCGTCTTCGTCGGGAAAAATCTCGTCCTGCATCGGGAGAAAAACGCCGGAAGAATCGACCAGGTAAATGATCGGGAGCGCGCATTCGAAGGCGATGCGTTGCGCGCGGATGAGCTTCTTCGCGGTCTGGGGAAAAAAAGCGCCCGCCTTCACGGTCGCGTCGTTGGCGATAATCATGCACGGAACGCCGGCGACTTTGCCGATGCCGACAACCGCGCCAGCGGCCGGGACGCTGCCCCACTGCTCATACATTTTATGAGCGGCCCAGAGCCCGATCTCGAGAAAATCCGCGTCCTTGTCGAGCAGGAGCTGAATGCGCTCCCTGGCCGGGAGGCGACCTCTTTTGCGTTGCCGATCCTGGCCGACCTTGCCGCCGCCTTCGCGTAGAATTTCCTCCTCGCGGAGAATGGCTTCGCATCTTTCGCGAAGCGCATTGCGGGTGGCGGAGTCGGCGCGCGATGTCATCGGGTGGACTTACCGCGGCGAAGCCAGCCGATCAAGCTGTAGCCGCTTCACTCTGCGAAGCGCGGGGAAAAATGTCGCCTTCCGAACGGCTAAGAATTTGGAAGCGCAGGCCGCGCTTCGCAGAGCGAAGCGTCTACATGAGCCGCCTCTAAAAGATGTCGTGCTCGGAGCCGTAACCCGAAGCGCTGCGGATCGAGAGCAGGCGGCGACGCATCCCGCGCTCGCTCTCCGGCCGATTGATTCGCTCCAGAGCCATTTTCACGAGCAACGGAATGACGGCCAGCGTCCCGACTGAAACGAGCGCGATCGCGGTCGCCTGGCGTGCGGGGCGATTCAGACGCTCCGCCACCAGCATTCCCAAGCCAAGACCAAAGGCGGTCCGGGTAAGGGTAAGCAATCCGTCCAACGGCAGTGCTTCCGCCGTTTTTGGAATGGATAACGAAATGGACATCGCCTAACCTTATACTTCTCGCAGCGAAAAAAGGAAACGGGAAAAACTTTTGACCGGCTTGAACCAACTTTCCCCAATGACTAAACCGCTTTATGCGCTCATTCTGGCCGGCGGCAGCGGTGAACGTTTTTGGCCGCTCAGCCGGCGCGCGCGGCCCAAGCAACTACTAAAGCTCGTCTCTGATAAGACCCTGATCGAAGAGACAATCGATCGGCTCGAAGGCTTGGTCCCAACCGAGCGGACCCTCGTCCTGACAAATGTCGACCAGGAAGAAGCGGTACGTGGGTTGTTCCCGGCGTTTCCGCGGGAAAACATCGTCGCCGAGCCGGCCAAGCGCGACACCGCAGCGGCAGTCGCGCTTGCCACCGCCTGGGTCGCAGCGCGCGATCATCGGGCGACCATGATGGTATTGCCCGCGGACCACGTGATCAAGGATCGCGCCGCATTCCAGGAAACAATGCGGACTGCGGCCCGCGCCGCCGAAGAAACTGGTTCCCTCGTCACGATCGGAGTCAAGCCGACCTGGGCCTGTCCGGGATTCGGCTACATCGAACAAGGCGCGCCCGCCCCCTTGAAGGACCGGTCCACGCCTAACGACGTCTTCCGGGTCGTTCGCTTTCGCGAAAAACCAAACGCCGAGCTGGCCGACGCTTTCGTGCGCAAAGGCAACTTCCGCTGGAACGCGGGCATGTTCGTTTGGTCGGTCTCGACCGTCCTGAGCGAATTCAATCGGCACGCGCCCGAGCTGGCGAATTTCATTTCGCAGCTCCGCGCGCCCGGGAACTGGGACCGCGCGATGAGCAGCCGCTTCGCCGGGCTGCCGATGACCTCCTTCGATTATGCGATCATGGAAAAAGCCGACCGCGTCCTGATGGTGGAAGCAAGTTTCGATTGGGACGATGTCGGCGGCTGGCGCGCGGTCGCCGCTTATTTGCCCAAGGACGAGAGCGCGAACGCCGCCAACTGCGAGCTCACCACTTTGCAGGCGACAAACAATATCGTCTTCAGCGACCATCCAGCCAAAATCGCGCTCCTCGGAGTGCACAACCTGATCGTTATCCGGACGGACGACACGATTCTGATTTGCAGCCGGCACGACGCGGAAAAGATCAAGAACATGGTCGGCAAGCTGCCGCCCGAACTGCAATAAAAAGAATCGCCTAACGAGATGAAACGGATCATGGGAATCGATTATGGCCGGGCGCGGATTGGCGTCGCGCTCTCCGACGAGCTGCAAATGCTGGCCCATCCGACCGAGACGATCGCGGTCGCGAAGGTGGCCGATCCGGTGGGGCGGATTGCTGCCCTCGTCGCGGAAAAAAATGTCGAGCTGATCGTGGTCGGTCTCCCCCGCCACATGAATGGCAGCGTGGGCGCGTCGGCCGAGGAAGCGAGTGGGTTTGCGGAAAAGTTGCGGACCGAAATCGCCTGCCCGGTGCGCACCTGGGACGAGCGACTCTCGACCGTGGCGGCCCAGCGCGCACTGCGGGAAGCGGGCAAATCCGTCCGGGAAAGTCGCGGCTACATCGACCAGGTGGCCGCTCAGATGCTTCTCCAAAGTTATCTCGACAGCCTGGTCTCCAACCAGGGCGGCCTCGGGCCGAGTCCCTTTGCCTAACGAGAAACGGACGGCGCCATCCGGGCGGCGCCTGAAACTGATCGTCGCTTATGACGGTGCCGGTTTCTCTGGCTGGCAAAGCCAGGCCCGCGGCGACACCATCCAGGACCGCCTCGAAGCGGCTTTCCTCCAGATTACCGGCCAGCAAATTCGCGTGCACGGCGCGGGGCGGACCGATGCCGGCGTGCACGCGTTTGGACAATGCGCCCACGTCGACCTTCCGCCAAACCGCCTCGCGCCAGAGGTCCTGGCGGCGGCCTTGAACGCATCGCTTCCCGCAAAGATCCGGGTTCTGCGCTGCAGTTTCGTTTCGAAAAATTTCCACGCGCGCTTTGCCGCGCGAGGAAAAGTTTACCGATATCGGATCGCGACAACGCCTGTCTTTTCGCCCTTTGAACTCGGCCGCGCCTGGCATGTAAGCGGCACTCTGGATGACAAAGTGCTGCGGGCCTGTGCGCGGGCTTTCCTCGGGCGGCACAACTTCGCGGGCTTCGCGGCCAATCGCGGGCACGCGGTCGAATCAACGATGCGGACGATTCGACGCGTTCGGGTGCAACGGACGCCAGACGTGACGGCGATCGAGTTCGATGGCGACGGATTCCTCTACAAAATGGTGCGCCTGATGGTCGGTGCGACCGTTCGGGCGGCCCTTGGGAAGACAACCGTCGCAGAGGTCCGGGCGCGTCTCGCCGACGGTGCCCCGGCCGAGCCGCGGCTGGTCGCTCCCGCCGAGGGTCTGACGCTCGTCCGGGTTCGCTACTAAAATTCCGGAAAGCTCCGCCTAGCTCCTGCAGCTCTTTGAGCGGCACAGTGAGGAGCTGACCGGCTCCCCATGAAAATTCTAAGTGAGGAAAGCACATCCTGAAAATGCGTGCAATCGTTGCGAACTAGCTGACTGAAAGCTGACTATCTATGTCCCGATTCCAACAGAGCCGAACTGCGGCCTGTTATTTGCAGGACGCCTGCTGATTCCTCGCTCCAACAGGTTGAGTTGAGAACGCACGTGTCCCGAAAAATCTCGGAGTAACTCGCGCCGCGCAAAGCAGATGGCGCTCCGGCTTGCGCAACCAGCGCCTGCTCCCTAGTTTGTCGGCGGAATGAACGCCGCGACTTCCGAGAACAAAACTGTTCCTGCCGCCTACGATTCCAAGATCGAGGGCAACGTCATCTTTACCCAGCTCGACGCCGCCATGAATTGGATGCGCAAGAATTCCCTGTGGCCCATGCCGATGGGCCTGGCCTGTTGCGCGATCGAGCTCATGGCGACCGCTTCCGCCCGTTTCGACATCGCCCGTTTCGGCGCCGAGGTGATGCGGTTCTCACCTCGCCAGTGCGACGTCATGATCGTGGCCGGCACCGTGACCTACAAAATGGCACTGG
>JACCZO010000247.1 GCA_013695925.1 Chthoniobacterales bacterium | reverse complement strand
AAATACGTGGGCCAGCGGGTCGGGCCGCGTTTGCAGGAGATGGAGAAGCGCGGGCCGCGATAGTTTTGCGGCGTCCGATCGTTTTTGCGGCTCAGGCTTTCGTGAGGGGCAGCGCTTCCGGCCAGAGAAGTAAGGACCAAAACGCGCGCTCACCTTGGCCAGCCGGGTCAGGATCTCGTCCTGGATCCCCTCGACGAAGTAAGCCGCATCCTTTTCCGCGATCAGGTTTTCCGAAAGGCAAAACGGCAATCGACTTCGGCGGAATCGCCAGGGCTGGGTCAGGCATCGCGACCTTCGGAGCGGCCTCCTCGGCCTGAGAGCTCGGTTTTCTTTCCGAAACGGCAAAACGCCAGAGCAGCCCGCCGCCGACCGTCCATGATACCAGGCCAGCACGAGCGTGACGAAAAACCCGACGCTGAGCGCGAGGATGACGACGCGCATTGTCTGCTCGGGCCAGCCGAAGCGCTGCGCGACAATGTCGATCCCTGCATGAGTCCAACGCCGCCGCGCGGCAGGCGATTGCCCATTGCACGAGTTTGCGCTGTTTCAGGCGTTGCAGAAATTCGTTCATAACGCTTCTGTGGTTTCTCAACTGCCAGGAGTTGGCGCCGGGCTAGGTGACTGGTTTGAATCGCGCGTTTCTCCGGGCCAGTTCATCCGAGTGAGCGGACCGGTCAGTAGCACCCAAGAGAGACCGCCTAGAACCATAAAAGCCGCCGCCAGGACGAAGGGCCACCAGAAGTGCCCGGTGCGGTCGACGACCAGGCCGGTCAAAGGTCCGACCACGAGGCCAACCAGGTTACCCAGGGTATTCTGCAGCCCGGTCCATCGCCCGGCAACCGCCGGTCCGGCCAGCGTTTGGGCAAAAACAAGGAGGTTCGGCCCGACGAAGCCGTAGCCGGCAGCCATAATAATGAGCCACCAGATGGTGGTTCCGGCACTGGCCCCCGCGAGACCCAAAACGCCGCCCACAACGACGAGGTGTCCTATGACCATGGAGGACTTGCGAATGACATTTGCACTCGTCCCCCGGCGGATGAAGGAATCGGCGATCCATGCAATGAGCGGAGCGCCCGCCGCATAGACGAAAAAAAACGTGGCGGTTTCCCGGGCCATCTGCGTCATCGAAAAATGGCGCTCGCTCACCAAGTAGAAGGGGAGCCACAGGATCAAGAGATAGAAAGGATACTGGCTGCAAAACTGACCAATCCCAGTTCCCCAAAAAGCGCGCCGGCCCAGAATATCTTTGAACGACGCCGGGCAAACAGTCCGCTCTGAAGTTTCGGCTGCCTGGGGCATCCAGCGCAACCAGGGCACGAGCCAAAGCAAGCTGCCAAGGCCGAGAACGATAAAGGCCGGTCGCCACCCGTAGGCCGCCATGAGACTACCGCAGATCAAAGTGCCGACCGCCGGCCCCAGACTCATTCCGGTAATAATCATCGCATTGGCAACCCCGCGATGCTCCTCCGCGACGTGCTGCGCCAGGATCTTGCCGTAGGCCGGAAAGGCCTCCGCCTCTCCTGCCCCGAGTAACATTCGAAAACAAAGCAGCCCAATAAATCCGCTCACCAAACCCGTTGCGACCGTCGCCAGCGACCAGACGACCAGTCCGCCCGCCAGGAGCCAGCCGACATGGAAGCGGTCCACCATCCAGCCGGTGAAGACCATCATCGCCGTGTAAGTGAGAAAGAAAGCGCCGAGCAGATTCCCCAGCTGAGCGGCTGTCAGGTGTAACTCACCCTTAAGGAGCGGGGCGGCGACCGAAAGACTGCCGCGATCGACGTAGTTGATGAAAGCCGAGAGCGCGAGGAGAAAGCAGAGACCGAGAGTCCTTCCACCAATAGGTTGGCGATTCGTCGTTGTTGTCATCTCAATTGATCCCCGGCGCCAATGTGAGTCATGTATTTGCTTGGTCCGACGAGTAATTTAACCGTGGGCAGTTCCCCGAGAAGCAATTGCGCAGGTTCAAAAGCGAGAGGTTTGGCGATGGACGGCGCGGATAATGAATCCCCTGCCGGCAGGAATCGAAAGAAAACGACGCCCCATTTTCAACTCCTAACGACGCGGCGCACGGTCGCGCAAGGGCAGGAGGATGCGATCGGCGGCGCGCCAACAACGACGGCGAGAACGCTGTGGTTTCCATTTTGATCCGGGGATGCGAAGCTCCGCCCATGGCTGACGTGACGATCGACATCATCAAGAACGGCCCACTCATCGTAAAAGGTGAAGTGAAAATGAAGGACGCGGACGGAAACGTTTATCCGGTTGAGAAGCGAATGGCGCTTTGTCGCTGTGGCGCTTCGACGGAGAAACCGTTTTGCGACGGCACCCATTCCAAAGTCGGCTTCCAGGCCGCGGAGAAGGCGGTGCGGGAGTCGGCGGAAGATAAATAACAGCTCGCCGCCGTGGTAAACTTTTGAACGAGACGACTCCCGGGGAGCGGCCGGATTTGCGGGGCGCGAGGACGCGCTCGGGGGAAGTGTCGCTCCGGCGCCTCGCGCGCAGCGCCTTCACCACTTTTCTCCTCACCTTCATCGCCGCGCGCCTCCTGGTGATTCTCATCATGACGCGCCGGATTCCGGACCTGTTTCTGCATCTCGCGGAACTCACGTTCACCATCTCAACTACGGGATTTTTCTCCTCTCGGCCCTGGGGGCCATCCTGCTTTTCGTGCAGAAGCCCAGTGCGAGGCTGCGGAAGATCTGCGCGCTGCTTTATGGCGTCGGGATGGGGCTGACCTTTGACGAGTTCGGGATGTGGCTTCATCTCGGCGGCGGTTACTGGCAGCGGGCGAGCTTCGATGCGGTGATTGTGTTGCTCAGTCTTTTTGGGGTGCTGGCTTTTGCGCCTTCGTTCCGCCGCATGCGGTCGTATCACT
>JACCZO010000245.1 GCA_013695925.1 Chthoniobacterales bacterium | reverse complement strand
CATCTTGCCTGCCTGATGCGATGCGACGGGCTGGAAGCCCGTCGGCCGAGTCAGGCAAGATGCCCGACTTCCGCTGCCGCTCCGCCTTTTTTAGACGCCCTCTGAGGAACGAACCGGTTATCGGGTGGTAAAGAGCGGCGCGCCCCTTATGATGAAGCCACCTATCTCGCCGCACTCAAACGCCGTGGCTCACCCCTCGACGCAATCGTCGCCAGAGTGCACGAATGAGCCAAACGACCGTCCCCAGCAAGAGAAGCGCGCCAACTCCCAGCAGAAGCAGGATTCGGTTCTGATTCATCAGCACGTAGATGCCGCGCCGACTGTAGAAGCCGTTGAAGCCATTCACGATCTCAGGCAATGCCAGGAGGTCCTTTCTGGCCAGTTGTAACGGGCGCTCGCGGGGATGCCAGGTCGAGCCCCAGAAAACGTCTCCCGATTCGCTAAGCTCGACATGCGCCCCGAGGACATGGCTGATCGGCCGTTCGGCGATAAATGCGGCGACTCGCCGGGCGCTCGCGAGAGCCGCCTCCCTGTCTTCGATCAAGAGTCGCCCCGGCAGGAGAAAATCACCCGAGAAGAACAATCCGGTCTGCCGATCGTAGTAGGCGACGTGCGCGCGGTGATGACCCGGGGTCGGTATCACATCGATTACCCGGTCGCCAAGATCGATCTGGCCGATACCGTCAGGCCAGTCCGCAATGCCGAGACGGCTTTTCACGCTCTCGAGATCTGCCGCCACCACTTCGACATTTGGCAGAGACCGGAACTGTTCGTCGCCAGACCGATGGTCGAGGTGACCGTGGGTGTGCACGACCATTAGCGGCAGGCGGGGTTCTCCGCCCGGGAGCAGAGAAATCACCTTCTCCGCCAACGGCATTGCTTTCGCGTCAGCGACGGCGCCGGTGTCGATCAACAGTGCCCGGTTTTTTCCGACGAGAAGATAAAGGAATGGCGCCTCATAGGTCGCGCACGGGTTCTGGCGCAAGATAAACGTCTGAGGGTTATATCGATGAACTTGAATCGCCGGTTGCGGATTGTTGACGCAATCTTCCGACCCGCTGTTCCAATGGACATCCATCGTACCCGGGACGAGCTGCGCGTGGCCGGTCGACAATACCGCACACGCGACCAGCACAACCGTAAGCCCGAGCCTTCGGCCCCGGTCACTCATCTTTCGCAATGGCATCAAAGCTACGCTGCATGGGTGAGAAAAGTGTCGGTCTGTGATTCTCGCTCTTTGATTGCGATTCAGAATCTGAACTGGCATGGGTCCGTGTTCGGCGGACAGTTCCACACTCAGTGCGGCAAAGAAGCGGAAGCGTTCCACAAGCCAACCTTAACTCACCCAACCAAACAAAAAAATGTAACCGATCAATTACAAACTCACCCGTTGACACTCTTCATAGGTGTTAGATGCGCGCAGCGCGACAACCATTCCTCCGGGGTCATGGCGGTGCGAAGGCGACTGGTAAATAAAATTTGAGCGGTATCGGCACTCCATTCTTCAAAGCCGGTGTCCAGCGTGACTGGTAGATCGCATCGACAACCATGCGGTCTAGGATTGGATGCGCCGACTGGACAATGCGAGCCTCCAGGACTCGTCCCGTTGAGTCGAGCGAAACCAAGACGCGAACCTCGCCCCCCACTCTCTGCTGTCGCAGCCCAGGAGGGTAGCGGAGGTGGGAAATAAAAGCAGCCATTCCCTCTTTTGGAGCGGCAGCTACATCGAAAGCTTTTTGCGAGGGCAAACTATGCCAGTCGGTGTAGTAATAGTCTGCATCGGTACGCCTCACCACGCCCGTGTTCCTGCTGGTGGTGGCGCAAGATTGCAGTAGCAGCGTTATTGCCATGACTGGGAGGATAATCTTCATACGGAACATAGCATCTAACGAGACTGGAGCTCAGGCGCGGCGAGCGGAACTGAGCATGGCTGCAGGTGAATGGTTTTAATCATGTGAAAGCGAAATAGTACGCCGGCTCGCCGTCGGCTGCAGCGATTGGTTAGGCCTCGGTCAATGCGCCACCTTCTTCGG
>JACCZO010000237.1 GCA_013695925.1 Chthoniobacterales bacterium | reverse complement strand
TCAAGGTCTATATCTTGACCTCAGCCTCCGCGATTCCCAGGCCAATCAGCTATTTGATTGGCGGAATCATCACGACGCCCTCGCCGGTGCAGATCATCGGGCGGGGTCAGACCGTTAGTCGTTAGGCAGGGTCAAAGCGCGGGTAGAGTTTTGAAGATCCGG
Organism: Chthoniobacterales bacterium; assembly: GCA_013695925.1. GTDB lineage: Bacteria > Verrucomicrobiota > Verrucomicrobiia > Chthoniobacterales > UBA10450 > Palsa-1392. The sequence continues at coordinate 9,202 of JACCZO010000237.1, read as the reverse complement.
GTGCCGCTGCGGCGGCACTTTCGGATACGCTAAGGCTCTTGCTCCAGCCAGGGCATCCGTTCCCGCAGGCGCGCCCCCACTTTTTCGATCGGCTGCCGCGCTGCCTGCTCGAGGAGCCGGTGATAGCGCTTCTTGCCGGTGGCCGATTCGCGCAACCACTTCCGGGCAAATTGACCGCTCGCAATTTCCTCCAGTAACTCTTTCATCCGCGCTTTGACTGAGGCGTCGATGATTTTCGGGCCCGCGGTGATGTCGCCCCATTTCGCGGTCTCGGAAATGCGCTCGCGCATTCCGCGGATGCCTTCCCGATGCATCAGATCGACAATGAATTTCAGCTCATGGAGACACTCGAAATAGGCAACTTCCGGCTGGTAACCGGCCTCGACCAGAACCTCAAACCCGGCTTGGACAAGGGCGCTCATCCCGCCACACAAAACCGCCTGCTCGGCGAACAGGTCGGCTTCGGTTTCTTCCCGAAAAGTCGTCTCGATCACCCCCGCCCGCGCGCCTCCAATGGCTTTGGCGTAGGCGAGCGCGAGCGGCCGCGCCTGCCCACTCGCGTCCTGCTGAGTGGCGACCACGCAAGGCACCCCGCCACCCGCAACAAACTGGGTGCGCACCATCGGTCCAAGGCCCTTGGGAGCCACCATGATCACGTCCACGTCCTTCGGAGGAATGATGGTGCGATAGTGAATCGCGAAGCCGTGCGCGAAGAGCAGGACCTGTCTGCTCTGCAGATGCGGCGCGATCTCCTTCGTGAAAACCTCGGCCATCTTCGTATCAGGCAGGGCCAAAAAGATAAGATCGGCCCGACGAACCGCTGCGGCTGTCGTCGTTAGGCGAAGACCGTCGTGGCGCGCCCGGACGCGAGATTGGCTTTTTGGGAGCAGCCCGACGACCACCCGAATACCGCTGTCGCGCAGGTTGAGGGCGTGCGCTCGGCCTTGTGCGCCATAGCCGATGACTGCGCAGGTCTTATCGAGAAGGGGCGCGAGATCGATGTCTTTATCAGTGAAAATTTTCGCAGACATAGCCGCGCCGCAAACGCCGCCGATGGTAGCGGCGTGGGCCCGGCTGTCAATTCCGGCGTGCGGTCGCGAAAGCTCGTTCGGAGGGATTTGGAACCGCGACCGATGGCTTCGAGACACCCGACCTTGGCGAAAGCGTCTTTCGCGGCGGCGGTCTGCCCCATTTTTTTCAGAATGTCCGCGAGCAAATGTGCTGCCGGAGAGCATCCGGTTGGCGCGCTACCGCACGCTTTTTTTGGGCCCGGCAGGCGTCGGCGAGGCGATTTTGGCGCACGCGCATCTGGGCGAGCAGGTTCAGCGCATCGACCTCGTGAACAGCGAGCCGGCTGGCATGTTGCAGAGGGCGACGAAACCGCCACTGGGTGAAGCTGGAAAAGAAAATCCAGATCGCCCCAAAAATTATCAGCCCGGCGCTGCGCAGAACCGATCTGGCGCAAGCACCAGCCGGTAGCGAAAAGACGCAGCGCATCTATCGCCCCGGAAATTCCTGCCTCCAGGAAGCGGCGCGACGCTGCGAGCGCCTTCCGGCCACCCCGAGGGATTCTTCGAAGCGTTCGCCAACATCCACCCGGGAATTGCTCGCGCCATCCATGCCGTGTCGGATGGGGACCAGCCCCCGCGTGATTGCGATTTTCCCACAATCGAGGACGGCCTCGGAGGAATGGTTTTCCTCGCGACGGCTCTCGAGAGCGCGGAAGCCGGTGGAGTTTGGCGCTCAATGCACAAGTCAATTACAGCATTCGTCTTCCGCGTTTCCGGCGTCTTTGACCGCGGTTGCACCGGTAATGTTTTTAGCACTTCCCGAATTTTCTGAAGTCGCGCTAGGGTATTCCTTGCTGTCAATGGCCTTTTGAATGACGGGCGCGGAAATAATTTATTGTCACCAAAAAGACAGTTATAGTGAATGTAGTGTGAGGAACGACGGCAGAACGCCCCAATGACCAGATCGCTCGAGACGGATCGGAGGATGGCCCGCATCCGCTGGAGCCGCCGATACGAGAGAGACATTCTGGCGACTAGTACACGACCAAAACCAACCTCCCCAACGATCAACGGGAACGGAAAGGAATGATGTAACCACAGACCGCTCGCGAGAACGAATTGCAACGGCGTGTGCACAATCGCACTCGCCGCTCTTCCCTTACCCCAGAACCCAACCACCTTGCATGAATAATAGTAGTCGCGCCTCCCAAAAGAGTTCGTCGACCAAGGGCGGCAGCTTGCCCGCATCCGGTCGATTAGTCGCCAGCCGCGCCCAGCCGTGCCCCTCCCCTGCGCAAAAGGAGACACCGTTAGGGCGGGCCGATTCTCCGCCCATCAGCGGACCGCTGCGGCCACCCCGGTGGAAACGCTACCTCGATCTCGCGCTGGTCATGCTTTCGGCCCCCCTCTGGGCGCCGGTCATGGGGGCGACCGGGCTCATTATCAGGTTGATTTCTCCAGGGCCAATTTTCTATCGGCAGGAGCGGGTCGGGCTTGGGGGAACCCCCTTCATGATGGTGAAATTTCGAAGCATGAAGGTGAACGTCGAAACCCAAACTCACGAAGAATACGTTCAGTCCCTGATGCAAAATGGCGCGGCCATGCACAAACTGGACGAGCGCGATTCACGGCTCATCCCGCTCGGAGGGCTGATGCGCGCGAGCGGGCTGGACGAGTTACCGCAGATTTTCAACGTGATCGCCGGCCAGATGAGCCTCGTCGGCCCCCGGCCATGTACGGTCCTCGAGTTCAGCCGATATCAGTCTTGGCAGAAAGAGCGAGTCCATGCCACACCTGGCCTGACCGGATACTGGCAGGTGCGCGGTAAGAACCGGACGACGTTCGATGAAATGATCCGGATGGATCTGCATTACGTGAGAGCCGCCTCCCTCTGGCTGGACTGTGAAATTATTCTCCGCACGCCGTTTGCCTTGGTCCGCCAGGTTCTGGAATCATTTCTGAAGAAAAAAAATGCGCCACGGAAAGCCACGCCGCTCTCGCTGTCTCGCAACGGAGCTAGCCACTAAATCGATGAAAAGCGTTGTTACCGTGGGAGTTGTTGGTTGTGGCTATTGGGGACCCAATCTTATCCGCAATTTCCGCACCATCCCTGGCTGCCGCTTGGCCGCGATCTGCGACCACCGCGAGGAGCGGCTCAAGCATCTTTGCTCGCTTTACCACGACATCACTGCCTTCACAGATTATAAAAAGTTGCTGGAAATGCCACAGCTCACTGCGGTTGCGATCGCGACACCAGTGAGGGACCACTTCCCGCTGGCTAAAGCCGCCCTCCTCGCCGGAAAACACACCTTTATCGAGAAGCCGATGGCTGCCTCTTCGGCCGAGTGTGAGGAGTTGATCGAGATCGCGGATCACCAAGGACTGGTCCTGATGGTAGGTCACACCTTTCTCTACTCCGCACCGGTCCGGAAAATCATCGAACTTATCGGGACCGGCGATATCGGCCGGATTCAATACGTTAATTCACGACGGCTCAACCTCGGACTTTTCCAAAAAGACATCAACGTCGCCTGGGACCTTGCGCCGCACGACATCTCTATCATCCTTCATATCCTTGGAGAGTTTCCGCTCTCGGTTAACTGCTCGGGCAACGCCCATGTGACCCCTGGGATAGAGGATGTGACCAATATGTCGCTTTCCTTCAGCCAGCAGCGGTTTGCCACCATCCAAAGCAGCTGGCTGGAACCGAGGAAGGTAAGGGAGATGACGATCGTCGGCACTAAGCGCATGATTGTCTACGATGACCTGCAGACGCACGAGAAAATCCGGGTTTATGATGTCCGCGTGGAGCGTCCCCCTCATTATGATACTTTCGCCGAATTTCATTACTCCTACCATTATGGCGACAGTTATATTCCATACCTGAAACAGGAGGAGCCTCTTAAGACCGAGTGTGAACACTTCCTCGACTGCATTGAGAAGGGAATCGAGCCGGCCAGCGGCGGCCAGGCTGGGTTGGAGATGGTCCGGATCCTTGAGGCTGCTTCGGCTTCATTGAAGGCAGCCGGTGCGCCGATTAAATTTTCGCCCAACGCCGCTTCGGACGAGCCCTCAGGACGAGTGCCATCTCTCATCGCGATGGCGAATTCCTCGGCTGCCGCATGAAGGAAGGGCCAAACCTTCTGCAGTTGATTTCGCCCGACGTCAAGTTAGGCCGCGACGTCCGCCTGCAGGGCTTTATAAACCTCTACGGCTGCGAGATTGGCGATGAGACGCGGATTGGCACCTTTGTCGAGATCCAGAAGGGCGCGAAGATCGGCGCACGGTGTAAGATCTCCAGCCATACCTTTATCTGCGAGGGCGTTACGATTGAAGATGAAGTTTTTGTGGGACACGGAGTCATTTTCATCAACGACCACCGGCCCCGGGCCGCGACGGCGGCTGGAGTTATGCAATCCGATGCGGATTGGGAATGCCGTAAGACACGGGTTGCGAATAGAGCCTCGATTGGCTCAGGGACAACGCTCCTGGGAGGGATCACGATTGGCGAAGGGGCATTGGTCGGCGCAGGTAGCGTCGTCACCAAAGACGTTCCCGCCCACACCATCGTGGCCGGTAACCCGGCCCGGATTCTTTAAGGTTCTCAAGCACCTATGAAAGCGAAAGTACCGTTCCTTGATCTCAACGCCCATCACCTCCCGCTACGAGCTGAGATCGACCGCACGATCGGGCGAATCATCGACAGCGGGATTTTCGCGGGTGGACCCGTCGTCGCTGAATTCGAGGAGGCCTTCGCGCAATTCTGCGAAAGCCCCTTCGCAATCGGTGTCGGGAGCGGGACCGAAGCGCTCTGGCTGGCCTTGCTCGCCTGCGGCGTTGGGCCAGGCGATGAGGTCATTACCGTCCCTAACACTTTCATGGCGACGGCGGAAGCAATCACATATGCGGGAGCCAAGCCGGTCTTTGTCGACATCGACGAAGCGAGTTACACGATGGATCCCGCACGCCTGGAGGATGCACTTACTCCCCGCACCAAAGCGATCATTCCCGTCCATCTTTTCGGGCAAACAGCCCACCTCGAACCGATCCTTCAGTTCGCGCAGGCCAAGGATCTATATCTCATTGAGGATGCCGCCCAGGCCCACGGAGCTGAATGCAACGGTCGGAAGGTCGGTTCGCTCGGGCACGTCGGTTGCTTCAGCTTTTATCCGGGCAAAAACCTCGGCGCCTTTGGAGAAGCCGGGGCGATCGTCACCGCCGATGCCGGGTTGAAAGATAAGATAACTATCCTGCGAGACCACGGACAGGTAAAAAAGTATTATCACCAAATGGTCGGCTGGAACTGCCGGATGGATGCGATCCAGGCAGCCGTGCTGGGGATCAAACTTGCTCATCTCGATGACGCGAATACACGGCGCCGCGCTCACGCGAATCAGTATGACCAGCGTCTGGCGGGGCACGACCAAATTATTACTCCCTGGGTCGCCCCCTACGGCAAACACGTCTATCATATCTACGCGGTCCGGGTGCAAAATCGCGACCGGGTAAAGAAGCAACTGGAAGATGCGGGTATCGAGTCCGGCATTCACTACCCGGTGTCGATTCATCTTCAACTCGCCTATGCCGATTTGGGCTACAAGCCCGGAAGTTTGCCGGTGGCGGAGCGTGTTTCAAGGGAAATGCTGTCATTGCCGATGTTTCCGGAGTTAATGGAAGAGGACATCGATTTTGTCTGCGATACTCTCCTCAATGCGACGGTAGTCGATTTCGGCGCGAGGCCTTTGGCCATGACTCAGTGATAACCCAGCTGACAGCGTCTGAAGATTCCATTTCGCAAAGCGAGCCAAGTCACCTGCTTGCGGGAGCCGACGTTACGCTTTCGCTGCTCGATCCACTTTCCGGCCGGGAGTGGGATCAACTGATCGCTCGTCATGCTGGAGCCTGTTTTTTTCACAGTTCCGCCTGGGCGCGGGTCCTGGTTGAGAGCTATGGCCATCACCCGATCTATCTTCGTCTCGTTACGCAGAACGGCGAGGCCCTCCTGCCCTTGATGGAGGTGAGAAGCCGTTTCACCGGCCGGAGAGGAGTTTGCCTGCCATTCTCGGATTTCTGCGGACCGCTTCTGTCCGGCGGAATTACCGAAACCCAGATTCTGAGCGTTGTTGCAAAAGTCGCCCGCGAACGGGAGTGGAAGTATTTTCAAATCCGGAGTGCAATCACGAACGGAGCAGTGATACCGCCCTCCGACACGTATTGGAGTCATGAGATAAAACTACACCGGGATTTGGAACAGACTCGGCATCGCTTTTTTTCCGCGACGCGACGCGCAATTCGGAAGGCGTCAAGCCAGGGACTGGAGACTGTCATTTCATACGACTGGAAGGGAGTCTCGACTTTCTGCCGCCTGCACGCCATCACCCGACGGCGACACGGCGTGCCGCCTCAACCGCTGCGCTTCTTCCGAAAGATCTTTGAAAGCGTGATCGCGCCTGGGCGAGGATTTGTCGTTCTTCATAAAACAGCCAAGCGCGCGGCTGCGGGCGCAATCTTCTTTCAGTTTGGTCGGTCCGCAATTTACAAGTACGCTGCCTCCGATTCCGGCTGGCAGCACCTCCGCGGAAACAACGCCACGCTTTGGGCGGCCATCCAGCACCTCAGCGAAAAGGGTTGTGACTCTCTCCACTTGGGACGAACGTCGCTCACTAACGAAGGGCTGCGTCGCTTCAAGCTTGGCTGGGGAGCGACTGAGAACATGATCTTCTATTCCACGTGGGACTGTCGCGCGAACACTTGGAGAATTGCTCGCGATCGTGGCCTGGCAAACTACCAGCCGATTTTTTCCAAACTTCCGCTAAGCTTAAACCGGCTCGCAGGGTCGGTTCTTTATCCACACTTGGATTAATCTATGAAAAGCGCCCTTGTCCCAGCAGCCGCTGGCCCGACCGTTATGGCCCGATTGCAAACCCCACCGCCACGCCCACCCCTGAGTCGGGATGATTTTCTCTTCGCCATCTTTCGGCATAAGAAGATCATCATCATCTCGACCCTGCTCGGTCTTGTTGCAGCAGTGCTCGTATTCTTTCTTTATCCGCCCTCTTACGAGTCCCGGGCTAAACTTCTTGTTCGCTACGTGCTCGATCGCAGCGCAATCGATTCCGTCGATCGAACCACCAGCTCAAACAAGAATTCCGACGCCGCCATCGGGGCGGAAGTTGAAATCCTGACCAGCTGGGACCTCGCGGTCCAGGTCGCGGACGCCATCGGTCCCAAACGGATCCTGAAAAATTCCTCGCCGCCGCCCACCAAGGAAGCGGCGGCAGCAGTAATCTCTCGGCGCTTGCAGGTCACAGCTCAGCGAGGGAGCAACATTATCTATATCGGCTACCATCATCCCGAACCTGAGCTGGCAACGCAGGTACTGGATGAACTTCTGAGTCGCTATTTTATCAGACACCTCGAGGTCCATCGCTCTGCCGGAGCGTTTGATTTCGTGACTCAGCAGACCGACCGGCTCAAGACACGTTTGGATCAGACTGAGGACGGCCTGAAGTCGCTTAAAGGAAAGATTGGCATCGTCTCGCTCACCGACGGCATGGCGAGTCTGGGCGCCGAACGCTCCCGGATTGAGGATCAACTGCATACCGCCGAGGCCGACCTGGCGGAACAGCGCGCGCGGGTTGAGGAAATGCATTTGCCGTTGCCGACGATCTCCAACCAGCCTGCCAGTAAGACTCCGGCCACCAAAGGTACTCCGGCGCTGGCGGCGGGAGCATCGGCCCCCTCTCCCTCGGCGAAGGTGGTTGACCGTTACCAGACAATCGTAGCTCGTCTGGATCAGCTCCGGCAGTCAAAGCTCGAGTTACTGCAAAAGTACACTCAGGGCAGTGTGATGGTTCAGGCGGCCCAGAGCCAGATTAACCAACTGGAGAGCGATCGGGACAGCCTGCAAAAGCAATACCCCACCCTGCCAGCCGCGGCTCAAGGTGCCGGCTCCACAGGTTCCAAGTTAGCGGAGAACATAAGCGAACCGGCGCGGCTTGCCGGTCTCATGGCCCGCGCCCAGGAGCTTCGCAGTCGTCTTGGTGAGGTTGACGTTCGCATTAAGCAACTGACCGACGCCGCCCCTGAGATAGCTGACCTGGAGCGCCGGAAAGAAATGGAGGAGACCACTTACAAATACTTTGCCAATACACTCGAGAAAGCTCGGGTCGACGAAGCGCTTGATCCCTCCAAAATTCCAAACATCAGCGCGGTGCAGCGCCCGACACCGCCGATGCTCATGACAAAGCAGCGCAACACCTGGTCAATGGGACTGGCCGGCGCGGGTCTGATCGTGGGGCTGGCCTGGGCTCTTGGTCGGGAACTGATTTTGAGTCAAACCGTAAAGCGTCCGAGCCAGCTCGAGGCGCAGCTAAATGCATCCGTTTTCATGACTGTGCCAGACCTCTCTCGCAACGGCCATGACCCAGCTAGCGGGCGATCCAGCGGCCACGGGTCAGCTTTGACCGTGAAACGAAGTGACGGTCTCGCGCCCTGGGATCCGGGTCATTTCATCCGCAGATACAGCGAAGCGATCCGGGACCGCCTCGGGCTCTTTTTCGAACTTCATAAACTTCACCATAAGCCAAAGCTTGTCGGCGTGACCAGTTTCACCTCGGGCGCCGGAACTTCCACGATCGCCGCTGGACTTGCTGCGGCCCTTTCAGAGACGAATGAAGGTAAAGTCCTGCTCGTGGACGTGAGCCTGGGGCCGGAAGAAGTTCATCCTTTTTTCAAAGGTAAGCCGGCCTATCCTTTGACGACTGCGCTGCAGTCTCCGCAACCGATGGATGCGGCAGCAGATAATCTCTATCTCGCGCAAGGCGGCCAGTCACATGCCGGCCCGGCGCAGCTCGGACTGAAAAAGTTCTTTGATCTAATGCCCAACCTTAAGGCGAGCGAGTTCGATTACATCATTTTCGACATGCCGCCGCTCACCTCCATTAGCCAGACATGGGGGATGGCCGCTTTTATGGACAAGATGCTCCTTGTGGTTGAAGCCGAAAAAAGCAACCGAGAACTTATTAAACGCGGATACAGCAAACTGATGAACGAGCGGGACAATGTGTCCGTCATACTAAACAAGGCCCGCACCTATCTTCCCAAGTCTTTGGATAACGAGATTTAGGGCCTCGGCCGCCCGTCCTGCGCAGACGCGCTACGTTAGCTTCCGCCCATGTTGAGGAACAACC
>JACCZO010000216.1 GCA_013695925.1 Chthoniobacterales bacterium | reverse complement strand
GCGGGTCATCTCGCTCATTCATCCCGAGAACCATGCTTCCCGGCGGGTGACGGAAAAGAACGGGATGACGCTGGAAAAAACGACCCTCTTCCGCGGCTGCCCCGCTCAGGTGTTTTCCTGCGCGCGCGGCGCTTCGTGACGCCGGAGGAACTCGAGTGCTAGCGCGCGGTAAGCTTTCGCGCCAGTCCCGTTGGGATCGAATTCCAGAATGCACTTTCCGAAGCTCGGCGCTTCGCTCAGGCGCACGGTCCGCGGGATGACCGTCTCGTAAACGCGCGGGCCGAAATGTTCCCGGACTTCCGCCACGACCTGCGAGCTCAGGTTGGTCCGGCCGTCAAACATCGTCATCAGGATGCCGCCCAGTTCGAGGTGGCCGTTGGCCCCGGAGTCGCGCACCTGCTCGATCAGCCTAACGATCTTGACGAGACCCTCAAGGGCAAAATATTCGCACTGGATCGGAGTCAGGAGTTCGTCCGCGGCGGCGAGCGCGTTGGTCATGAGAATGCCTAAAGAGGGAGGACAATCGAGCAGGACGTAATCGAAGGTGTCGTCCTCGCGCAGGATTTTGAGCGCCTGGGAGAGGCGGGTGAGATGGTCGTCCATCCGCGCGATCTCGATTTCGGCGCCCGCCAGGTCGATATCCGCCGGGATAATAGAGAGCTGTTCGAGCCGGGTGGGCAAAACCTTTTCCGTGACCGGGTCGTCGCCTAACAATACTCCGTAAAGACTCTGGCCTTCCAATCCCTGGAGGCCAAAGGAACTGGTCGCGTTGCCCTGCGGGTCGAGATCGATCAGGAGGATGCGCGCTTTTTTTTCCGCAAGCGCAGCCGCAAGATTGACCGCGGTGGTGGTCTTCCCCACCCCGCCTTTCTGGTTTGCAATCGCGATCACTTTCATCGCGGGATAACCTGGGTGCGCAGCTTCAAGGTGCGCCGGCCGTCGGATTCCGGCCAGAGAAGTTGATCGGTGGGCGCAATGCGATAAGCGGGGTCCGCCACGCCTGAAGAAAACAGAAGCGCGGCAGGTGGCAATGATTAATCCCAACGCTCCTGCGCGAGCGCCCCGTTTTGCCTAACGACGACGCGAGAACCAGCCTAACTGCCCAGTAACGGCAGCCGAATCGTGATCGGGGTGCCTTCTGCACGACCAAAGCTCGTGGAATGGGCCTCGGCCTGCCGATCGTGAAACGCGCCGTTTTCGATCACAACGGGCGCGTCGATGTGGATTCACATCCCCAGGGCACCTCGGTCAGCGTCTTCCTGCCGGTCATGGAAAACGGCGCCTGAAGAAATTGCTGATTTCTGATTGCTGATTTCTGATTTGGAAAGACTCGCGAGCGCGATAAACTGCTCGTTCCTCCAATCAGCGTTCAGAAATCATAAATCAGCAATTCGGCCATGATCGTTACTACCAAACAACTCTACCAGGTCGCCTACGGAAAATTCGCGGTCGGCGCTTACAACGTAAACAACATGGAGCAGATCCTCGGACTCTTCCGGGGCAATGTGCAAAGCCAGGCGCCATTCATCATCCAGCTCTCCAAAGGCGCTCGGAAATATGCTGACAAACGGATGCTCGAATCCCTCATCCGGACTGCGGAAAAAATGTTCACCGACGCGATTTTCGCCGTGCACCTCGACCATGGCGACGAAGAAACCTGCTACGACTGCATTGATTCCGGCTTCTACAGCTCGGTCATGATCGACGCCAGCCACGAGAATTTTGAGGAGAACATCGCGATCACGAAACGGGTCGTGGACCGGGCTCACCAAAAGGGAATCAGCGTCGAGGCCGAGCTCGGTCAGCTCGGCGGCGTGGAGGAAGACATCCGGGTCGACGAAGGCCACGCCTCGCTCACGAACCCGGAAGAAGCAGTCGAGTTCGTCAAACGGACGGGCTGCGATTCACTTGCGGCGGCGATCGGGACGAGTCACGGGGCCTATAAATTTAAGGGCACGCAAGGCCTCCATTTCAATGTCATCGAGGAAATCCAGAAGCGAATCCCCGGGACCCCCATCGTCATGCACGGCAGCTCAAGCGTCCCGATCGAAGAAGTCGAACGCATTAATGCCGCCGGCGGGAAGCTCGATCCCTCCGCCCGGGGCGTGAACGAAAACGAATACCTGCCGGCCGCAAAACTGGGCGTCACCAAGGTGAACATCGACACCGATGGCCGGCTTGTCTGGACGCGGGTCCATCGGGAATTCTTCCGCGATCACCCTGAGCAGTTCGATTTCCGGCCGCCCGGCAAGATTTTTGTGGAGGAATACGCGAACTTTATCGCGCACAAAAACGAGAAGCTCGGCTCCGCCGATCAGCTCGACGCGATCCGCGCCAGCTTGTAGCGGCGCGCCTGCTCGGCGGCGGTTTTCCGTCATCCGTAGCCGGCACTAGCCTCCCGCCGGTGGTGGCGAAGATCACTATCGCCAACGATGCCTTTGTCGGGGCACGAGCCTTCGTCATGCCGGAATCACAATCGGCGCGCGCGCCATTATCGGGGCTTGTTCAGTCGTGACCAAGGACGTGCCGGAGAACGTCATCGCGGCCGGCAACCCCTGCCGGGTTTTACGCCCGCGCGACCGTTAGGCCAATGTCATCAGCGCGCGTCGCCAGGAGACACGTCGGGCGAAGGCAA
>JACCZO010000147.1 GCA_013695925.1 Chthoniobacterales bacterium | reverse complement strand
TGCTCTGGTGTCTCTACGTGCCGATGTTGTTCGTCTACAACTGCACCTGGGCGGTGAACTCGATCTGCCACATGAAGCAGTTCGGCTATCGCACTTTCGAGACGTCGGATGAGAGCAAAAATAATTTCTGGGTGGGTCTCGGCGCGCTCGGCGAAGGCTATCACAACAACCATCACGCCAAGCCGCGCTGTGCGACGCACGGGCTGAAGTGGTGGGAATTCGATCTCACCCGTTACACCATTTGGACGCTGGAAAAACTGCATCTTGCCTGGAACGTCGTCTGGCCTGAGCCCATGCCGGCCCAGGAAGATGAGGAAGATGTTTCCGCTGATGAAGCGGGCACGATGCTGATCACGAGCGCAGATCCGAACTCGGTGTAGACGTTTCGCTCTGCGATCTGTAAACGGAGTCAAATGGTCGGTCCTGTCCGCCCCGATCATTGCCGCAAACCAGCAAGGGGAATCGGGGCGCAAAGGCCCCTCCCACATTAAGAGACCGCGCGCGGCTCGTAATTCAGATTGGGCGAAAGCCAGTGCTCGACCTCGCCTAACGAGACGCCTTTGCGCGTGGCGTAGTCCTTCGACTGGTCGGGTTCGATCTTCCCGACCGCGAAATAGCGCGCGTCTGGATGCGAAAAATAAAGCCCGCTCACACTTGCGCCCGGATGCATGGCAAATGACTCGGTGAGCGAGATTCCGGTATTCTCCTCCGCCTGAAGGAGGGCGAAGAGGGTGCCTTTCTCGACATGATCGGGCGAAGCGGGATAACCGGGAGCCGGGCGAATCCCGCGGTAGCGCTCCTTGATCAGGTCCGCTTTCGTTAGGCTCTCCTGCCGGCCGAAGCCCCACGCCTTGCGCGCTTCCTCGTGCAGATATTCGGCGAAAGCTTCGGCCAACCGGTCGGCCAGCGCTTTGGTCATGATGGCGTTGTAATCGTCGTGATCAGCCTGGAACCTTTTCGCCAGCTCGTCCGCGCCGATCCCGGCCGTGACCGCAAAACCGCCAAGATAATCGCGTTTCCCGGAGTTCTTCGGCGCCACCAGATCGCCCAGGCAATAATTCGATTGTCCCGCCGGCTTCAGCATCTGCTGACGCAGGAAGTGAAAGCGCGCCACAACTTCATCGCGTTTCTCGTCCCGATAAATTTCGACATCATCGCCTGACGAATTGGCCGGCCAAAACCCATAGACGCCGCGCGCGGTCAGGAGTTTTTCCGACACGATGCGCTGAAGAAGTTTTTGCGCGTCGTCGAAAAGCTCCCGCGCCTGGTTCCCGACCACGTCATCATCGAGGATGGCTGGATACCGTCCGCGCAATTCCCAGGTGTGAAAAAACGGCGACCAATCGATGTAGTCGACCAGCCGTTCGAGCGGATTCTCGACCATCAAGCGACCTTCAGGCGGGCGCGTCGTCTGGGGAGCGCACGCGCCGCGCGTGCTCTCCGAGCCGCCCCGGCGAGGAGTCTCCGGCGTCCACAACCAGGGATACTCTTCATCCCGTCTAACGAGACCCGAATCCCAGGGATTCCGGCAGATGTATTGAAATTTCTCCTGCAAATCCGACTCCGAACGAATCAGTCGATCGAATGATTCCTTATCCCAAACCGGTCCTCTCTTGCCGGCCGCTCTGTTAATTCGATGCGCAGTAGTCGACTTGATTCCCTTGAGAATCTCGGTCAACGACCAGAAAACCGTGTTTCCGGAAGGATCCGTCTCCTTAATCTGCGGTTCAAAAAGCAGGTGGACGTGATCAGGCATGACGCAAGCCGTGTAGAGTTCGATTTGGTTTAGTTCCTGCGCGGTGAGGATGGACTGCAGGACCAGATCGCGCTCGGATTCGCTGAGTAGACGTCGCGCAATGGTAGAGAAGGCGATCGCATATTTTCCCCACGGGCGTTCGAAGTGTGGAAGGTTACGCTTGGAGTATCGGACGTCTCCCCCCGGTGTTTTTGGCGAGGCGCCAAAAACAGCACGCGGGGCGCGTGCGCTCCCCGGAGCTGTCGCAAAAATTCGCACGCCTAGGAAATCCGGCACCGGGGGCTCGTAGCTGTTCCAGTCCGTCGTTAGGCGATTGGCGCGCGCTTCTTGCAGCGTCAGCATCTTTTTTTTCCGCGTCCGCTCGGAATGCTCGTTGCGCAGCCGCTCGTAATCGGCTCGTGTGGTCGCGTCGAATTTCACTTTCGCGTCCGGATTGAGCAACGCGCTCACCACCCCGACCGCGCGCGAGGCATCGAGCACGTGCACCACGCTCTCGCTGTAATGCTGCTCGATCTTGACCGCGGTGTGCGCGCGGCTCGTCGTCGCGCCGCCGATCAGGAGCGGCAGCCGAAATTGTTGCCGCTCCATTTCCTGCGCCACGTGCACCATTTCGTCGAGCGAGGGCGTGATCAATCCGCTCAAGCCGATGATGTCGGCCTTTTTCGCGCGGGCCGTCTCGAGGATTTTTTCCGCCGGCACCATCACGCCCAGATCGATGACGTCGTAATTGTTACATTGCAGGACGACGCCGACGATGTTCTTGCCGATGTCGTGCACGTCGCCTTTCACGGTCGCCATCACGATCCGGCCCTGCGGTTTGGAGTCGGCCTGCTTTTCCGCCTCCATAAATGGCATCAAATAGGCGACGGCCTTTTTCATGACCCGCGCGCTCTTCACCACCTGGGGGAGAAACATTTTGCCCGCGCCGAAAAGATCGCCGACCACGCTCATGCCGGCCATGAGTGGACCCTCGATGACGTCGAGCGGGCGAGTCGCCTTCTGGCGCGCTTCCTCTGTGTCGGTCTCGATATGCTCGACGATGCCTTTGACGAGCGCGTGCGAGAGCCGCTCTTCGACCGGGGCGCTGCGCCAGGCTTCTTCGTTAGGCGCGACCTTCCCCTTCGATTTCACCCGCTCGGCGTAATCGACCAGCCGCTCGGTAGCGTCGGGACGGCGATTGAAAAGCACGTCTTCCACCAGCTCGCGCAGGTCCGGCTCGATCTCCTCGTAAACCGCGAGCTGACCGGCGTTGACAATCGCCATGTCGAGCCCGGCGCGGATGG
>JACCZO010000146.1 GCA_013695925.1 Chthoniobacterales bacterium | reverse complement strand
GCGCGGTCTCTTAATGTGGGAGGGGCCTTTGCGCCCCGATTCCCCTTGCTGGTTTGCGGCAATGATCGGGGCGGACAGGACCGACCATTTGACTCCGTTTACAGATCGCAGAGCGAAACGTCTACATCGAGTTCGAATCTGCGCTCGTGATCAGCATCGTGCCCGCTTCATCAGCGGAAACATCTTCCTCATCTTCCTGGGCCGGCATGGGCTCAGGCCAGGCGACGTTCCAGGCAAGATGCAGTTTTTCCAGCGTCCAGATGGTGTAGCGCGTGAGATCAAACTCCCACCACTTCAGCCCGTGCGCCGCGCAGCGCGGCCTGGCGTGATGGTTGTTGTGATAACCTTCGCCGAGCGCGCCGAGACCGACCCAGAAGTTGTTTTTGCTCTCATCCGATGTCTCGAAAGTGCGATAGCCGAACTGTTTCATGTGGCAGATCGAGTTCACCGCCCAGGTGCAGTTGTAGACGAACAACATCGGCACGTAGAGACACCAGAGCATGCCGGCGAGACCGAGCGTGGCATAGAGCGTCCCGGCCACGATCAGGTGCGGGATGACGTAAAGCGCGGAATTCTCCCACAGCTTGCAATACCAGATTTTGCGCACGTCGGCGGCGTAACGGAGCGAGCGCTCGCGGAAAGAAGGCGGCTTGCGGATGAGCCACATCATGTGGGCGTAAGGAAAGCCGTGGCGCGGGCTGTGGATGTCTTCCTCGGTGTCTGATTTGAGGTGGTGATAACGATGGTCGCCCACCCAGGTGACCGGGTCGCCCGAGAGCCCGATGGCCGAGCCGGTAGCGAAAATAAATTTCAGCCAGCCCGGCATCTCAAAGCCGCGATGAGTGAGATAGCGGTGGAGATAAAGCGTGGTCCCAAGCCCGATCCAGAGATAAACGCCGAACATGATCGGCAGGTAAAAAACTTGGAACCGGGTCCAGACCGCGGCGACGCCGAGGGCCTGCAGCACGACGAGGATCGTGAAAATAGCAATATTGAATTTTTCGTTCTTGAACATAACGGAGAAGAGTCAGGGTCCGCCGAGAAAGAGGCCGCAGTGTCGCCGGAGCGGGCGGCGATGGCAAGCGCTTTTCAGCAGCGCCGCCGCGCATCGCCTCGGGGTGACAGGATTCGAACCTGCGACCTCCTGGTCCCAAACCAGGCGCTCTACCAAGCTAAGCTACACCCCGGAAGTGCGCTGCCCCTATACCACGCGATCCGGGGACACGCATGCGACTTTTGGCGAACTGTCGGCGCTTAAAGCGCTGGCCGGTTCATCTTCGCCACGGACATGCCAAAGCCGTTCGGAACGCAATTTCCCAAAGAAGGTTAAAGCGTTGTTACTTTTGATTCTTTGGCAGAAGCGCTGGCGTTACTTAAAATCGTTTCCATGAGAAAAATGCTCGCGCAGTGCGTCCTCGCTGCCGTTTGCACGGTTCAGCCCATACTCTCGACCGGCGCCCAGACGGTTCCGGCGTTCACCATTGTTCCGACGCCCAATCTCGGCTCGCATGACTACCTCCACGGCATTGCGGCCCTCTCGCCCAACGATGTCTGGGCGGTCGGGTATCACGTTTCGGGCGCGTTCCTCAATCTGGCCATGCACTGCGACGGGACCGCGTGGACGATCACGCCCACGCCCCAGCCTTACCCCGATCTCCTCAAAAAAGTCACGGCGATCGCCTCGGACAACGTGTGGGCGATTGGTGGCCACGGACAATCCTACAGCTTGCGCTGGGATGGCGCGCAATGGTCAAACGTGCCGATACCGCCGGTCGTGAATCGCGGTTTCGTCGGCGTGACCAATTATCTCGAGGATATCGTCAGCACCTCGAGCAACGACATTTGGGCGGTCGGCTCGATGGATTCGCTCGAAGGCGGCACCTGGACTCTAACGATGCATTGGAACGGCACGGAATGGCAACAAATCCCGAGCCCGAATAAGTCCGCCCCGGGCGGCAGCCCTGTTTACACCCAGGGTTTGCGCAGCGCGGTGGCTCTTGCGCCTAACGACGTCTGGGCGGTCGGATTTTATCTGGTCGGAGACGACGAGCACACCCTGATTCAGCATTGGGATGACACGCAATGGAGCATTGTCCCCTCGCCCGACGGCCCGACCGGCGATGGCAGCTTACGGGGCGTTTCCGGTTCCTCGCCGACTGATATCTGGGCGGTCGGAGAATACGATAAACCCAGTTTCACGGTGATGGGTAAAGCGCTCACGATGCGTTGGGACGGCACGAACTGGTCGGCATTTATCCCGCCGAATCCCAGCCCGTGGGGCGTCAACCCGCTCAACCACGTGGTGTCCCTCGCGCCTAACGACGCCTATGCGGTCGGTCAATGGTCAACCGCGGCCCAGGGTTTGAGCACCTACGTCGTTCATTGGGACGGCGCGGGTTGGACTCAGGTTAGCAGCGAGAATATGCCCGGCTTCACCACTGGGTGGCACCTCTTGCACGATATCACCAAGGATTCCTCAGGCGGCCTATGGACCGCCGGAGTGAAGCAGGCTACTTTCGGGAGCACGAACTTCACCCTCGTCGAACGCTCCGGCGCTACGGCCATGACCGATACCGTTTCCGTGACGCAGGCGACATATCTTACCGCGCGCAAAAAATTGCAGATCGCGGCTACGACGACCGCGAGCGACGCCACCCTCACCGCCTACGTGACCTCGACCAATGCCTTAAT
>JACCZO010000145.1 GCA_013695925.1 Chthoniobacterales bacterium | reverse complement strand
CGGGCTTCGTTAGGCGTGGTCCGCATTGCCGGGATCGATGAAGCCGGTCGCGGCGCGCTCGCCGGCCCGGTCGTGGCCGCGGCCGCGATTCTCCCCGAGCGTTTCCGGCATCGCAAGCTAAAGGATTCCAAGCAGCTCTCGCCCGATCTGCGGGAGAAGATTTACCGCGCCCTGACGAATCACACCGAGATCCTCTGGGCGGTCGGGATCGTCGACTCGCTCGAGATCGACCGGATTAACATCCTCCGCGCCTCGCACGAGGCGATGCGAATCGCGGTCGCCGGCCTGACGACATTGCCCGAGCACGCCCTGATCGACGGCCTGCCGGTGTTCCCGTTTCCGCTCCCGCAGACCGCGCTCGTCGACGGCGATTGCCTGAGCCTGAGCATCGCGGCCGCGAGCGTGATCGCGAAAGTGACGCGCGACACTTTGATGCGTGAATTCTGTGCGCGTTTCCCGCAGTATTGTTTCAGCCAGCACAAAGGTTACGGCACCGAACTGCATCTCCGGAGACTCCATGAACACGGTCCCTGCCCGATCCATCGCCGCTCGTTTGAGCCGGTGGCGCAGCCGGTTTTTGCCTTTTAAACCGGCTCACCTCCGCCTCGGTGACCGCGGCGAAAAACTGGCCGCACGCCATCTCCGGCGTCATGGTTTCAAAATCCTTTACCGCCATTTCCGCGGCCGGCAGGGTGGCGAGATCGACTTGGTCTGCCGAGACCGCGATACGCTCGTTTTCGTTGAGGTGAAAACGCGGACGCGAGAGGATTTCGGCCGCCCGCTGGAGGCGGTCCACGCGAGCCAGCAGCGCCGGATCTCGTTAGGCGCGCTGGCCTGGCTGCGCTTGCTCGGGAATCCCGACATCCTTTTTCGTTTCGACGTGGTGGAAGTGGTCCTGGCCGCGGGCGCGCCGCCGCGGATCGAATTGATTCGCAACGCCTTTCAGCTGCCGGAGCCGTACATTTATTAAGCCCGCGCCAAGCTGACCAAACTGTTACTATTTTTTTGTTGTTCCTGCGCCCGCCTTTTTGGTAGAGGCGGACATGATCACAACGCATCCGACCAGCGGCCGTGGTAAGAGAACTGCAGCCACCCTGACCGCTTCTTGCATTTTTCGCGAGCGCTTGCGCTTGCTTTTTCTTCCAAATGTCTTCGCTCTGCTTCTGGCGGCCGGGCTTTTCGCCGGGCCAGCGAGGGCCAGCACATTCGAGGTGCTCTATAGCTTCGCTGGAGACGAGGACGGCGAATACCCCGACTCGGACGTGGACATTGACGCCGCGGGCAATCTCTACGGCACGACGGTGTTGGGTGGGGATTTTGGCGGCGGCACGGTGTGGCAGTTGAGCCCTTCCGGTAGCAGCTGGGTTCACACTGTCCTCTACAGTTTTACCGGCGGCGCCGATGGAGGCCAGCCCTACAAAGGAGTAACGCTCGATGCGGAGGGCAATCTCTACGGAACTGGGGTCACGGGCGGCTCGGGCAGTTGTGAGGGGGGATGCGGCGTGACTTATAAGCTGACGAAATCGGGCGAAACCTGGACTTTCAGCGTCATTCACGCCTTTACCGGCGGCGCTGATGGTTCTGGTCCGGGCGCGAGGGTGGCTGTCGACGGTCGGGGCAATGTCTACGGAATGACTCCAACCGGCGGGGCGAATGGCCTGGGCGTCATCTATGGGCTTCATCCAAACGGAAGCGGCGGCTGGAGGTTGCGAGTCCTGCACACTTTCACCGGTGGGGCCGACGGATCATCAGGCTCGGCAGGCAAGATGCTTCTGCGCGATGGGCACATTTACGGTGCAGCGACCACGGGTGGGGCGAATGGTAGCGGGACCATCTTCCGACTGACACCGACTCGCACTGGCGAGTGGGATTTCAAGACCCTTTATTCATTCAAAGGTGCCCCCGACGGGGTCTTTCCCTACGGCGCTTTGATTTTCGATGCGGCAGATAATCTCTACGGCACGACTTATTATGGCGGAACGAACGGCCTGGGCACCGTCTATCAGTTGGCGCCGCGAGCGACCGGGGAATGGAGAGAGCGGGTCCTCTACAGCTTCAAACCCGAACCAGACGGCAACAGCTCGATCAGCAATCTGGTATTTGACGACGCGGGCAATCTCTACGGCACGACGAGCGAAGGCGGTCTGGGCACGGGCACGATCTTCAAATTGTTGCGGGGCGAAAACGGACAATGGACCGAGAGCATCCCGCACAGCTTTAGCGATTCGCCGGATGGTGCTTTCCCCTACAGCGGCATGGTCGGTGATGGCGCGGGGAATTTCTACGGCGCGACGGTCCACGGGGGCGATGACGGGGACGGCACGATCTATAAATTCACGCCGTAATCCTGTCACCAAGCGCGACTGCGCTAAATGCGCGACGTTGGGAAATTCAAAATGTGAATGGTGACCGGTGAGCGGCGAATGGAGCACGCTGCCACCGTTCACCAGTCACTTCTCACCATTCACTCGCTCTCCTAAGAGATGGTCCGCGCCCAAAAATCCGTCTGGTCGCTGACGCCCCTCGATATTTTCTGCTCGCCGTGCCGGTGGCGATCGCGCTGCGTTATGTGCCAGCTTGGAAGAATGACGCCGCGCTCTTCATCGTCGCCGCGAGCGCGATCATCCCGCTGGCTGGCTGGATGGGCCGCGCGACCGAGCAACTGGCCGCGCGTTCCGGCGCCGGTATCGGTGGCTTTCTTAACGCGACCTTCGGGAATGCGGCCGAATTGATCATTGCCTTGGTGGCGCTAAGCAAAGGAATGACCGAAGTGGTGAAGGCTTCGCTCACCGGGTCGATCATTGGCAACCTCTTGCTCGTGCTCGGCGCGGCGCTTCTCACGGGCGGCGTCCGTCATCGGCAGCAAACCTTTAACCAAACTGCGGCGCGGGTTTCGGCGACTTCGTTAGACCTGGCCGCGATCGATCGCGCTCATTATTTCCACCATCTTCCACTTCTCTGCGGCGGCGCGGCCCGCCGGGTGGTCGCCGATCGCCGAACAGCGACTTTCGCTGGCGATCGTTTTGGTCCTTTTCGGCACTTACGCTCTCTCGCTCCTCTTCAATCTTTTCACCCATCGCGAGCTCTTCCTTGGCGCTCCGTCGGAGGAGCATCTTGAGTCAAAACCTTCGCCGCTCTCGCGATCGATCATTACCCTGGCCATCGCGACCGCGCTCGTCGCCTGGATCAGCGAATTCCTTGTCGGCTCGATCGAATCAGCGCGACATGGATTGGGCCTGACGGAAACCTTCGTTGGCGTGGTCGTGGGGCGCTGGTCGGAAATGCCGCCGAACATTCGACCGCGGTCTTCGCAGCGTGGAAGAACAAAATGGACCTGAGCCTGAGCATCGCGACCGGTTCGAGCCTGCAAATGGCGCTCTTCGTTACCCCGGTCTTGGTCTTCGCCTCCTATGCGTTCGGCGCGCCGATGACGATCGAGTTTTCCCTCCCCGAGATCGCCTCGATCGTGCTCTCGATCTGGATCGTGGGACAGATCAGCGGCGACGGCGAAAGCACCTGGCTCGAGGGCGTCCAGTTGCTCTCGGTCTACATCATCATCGCGGTGCTCTTCTTTTATCTACCGGCGCTTCGTCCGCTCTAGAAACGGCCGGACCGGGGCCGGTTGACGTTCTTAGGGCATGGAAGAATCCGATCGAAACGAAAAGGAAGAGAAGCACCCGACGAAAGCCGTCACGAGCGAACCGCAGGAAGAATTTATCGACCCGAAGGCGCGCCCATCAAAAGACGAAAGCGCGACGGAAACGCCGCCCCGGTAGACGCCACCCACCGGGCGGCTTGAGGCGATGCTGTCCTCAAGCCACGTGCTTGGGGGGTGCGCTTCCGGCCCTCTTCTAGTAGCGGTAATGCTCGGACTTGTACGGTCCCCCGACCGGCACCCCGAGATACTCGGCCTGCTTTGCGCTCAGGGTGGTAAGTTTCACACCGATCTTTTGCAGATGCAGCCGCGCCACTTCTTCGTCGAGCTGCTTGCTCAGGACATAAACACCCACCTTGTAGGTGTCTTTGTTATTCCAGAGGTCGAGCTGGGCGAGGACCTGATTGGAAAAGGAGTTCGACATGACGAAGCTCGGGTGGCCGGTGGCGCAGCCGAGGTTCACCAGCCGGCCTTCCGCGAGCATGAAGATCTCGTGGCCGTCGGGGAAAGTGTATTTGTCGACCTGCGGCTTGATGTTCGTCCGCTGGATGTCCTTCCGGTCATTCAGTGGGTCGACCTGAATTTCATTATCGAAATGGCCGATGTTGCAGACGATCGCCTGGTTTTTCATTCCCTCCATGTGGGCGAGAGTGATGACATCGACGTTGCCGGTGGTGGTGACGTAAATGTCGCCCCATCCCAAGGTGTCTTCGAGCGTCGTGACCTGGTAGCCTTCCATCGCCGCCTGGAGCGCGTTGATCGGATCGATCTCGGTGATGACGACGCGCGCGCCCTGGCCGCGAAGCGATTGCGCGCAGCCTTTGCCGACGTCGCCGTAACCGCAAATGACCGCGACTTTGCCTGCGATCATAACGTCGAGCGCGCGGTTGAGTCCGTCGACTAACGAATGCCGGCAGCCGTAAAGATTATCGAACTTCGATTTCGTGACCGAGTCGTTGACGTTGATCGCCGGGACGAGGAGCTGATTCTGCTGCTGCATTTTGTAGAGGCGATGGACGCCGGTCGTGGTCTCTTCCGAGACACCGCGCCATGCCTTCACCATCTCGTGCCAGCGGAACGGGTTCTCCCGGTTTACTTCGAGGAGGAGATCCTTGATGCACTGCTCTTCCTTGCTCGCGCCGGGCGATTTTGCCCAGTCGCTGCCTTCTTCGAGCTGGTAGCCTTTGTGAATCAGAAGCGTGACGTCGCCGCCGTCGTCGACCACGAGTTGCGGACCTTTCCCGTCTGGAAACGAGATCGCCTGGTTGGTGCACCACCAGTATTCCTCGAGGCTCTCGCCCTTCCAGGCGAAAACCGGCACGC
>JACCZO010000080.1 GCA_013695925.1 Chthoniobacterales bacterium | reverse complement strand
GGTCTGATTCGTTCGGACTCCCTTTTCACTTCAGCGGCGTGTCTTGTCTTCCCGCAGGCCGAAGAAACCCGGCGCCCGTAACTTCGCGCCGCACGTTCTGCCAGTCCTCTCCGGGTAGCGCACTCGTCCCGAGTGCTGGCGAAGGCGTCTCGCCTTCGCGGACTTTCCTGGCGATCTCAGCTCGGTCCCGCGCCGTGCGCTCGTGGAAAGTTCGTCGCCCCGAGACGCGGCAACCAGCACTCGAGACGAGTGCGCTACCCAGAATACCGAGCCGCCTCCAACGCGGGCGTGGCAGAGCAGGTCTGAGGTTAGGCGGGCGTCTCCCTTTTTACTTCCGCGGGTGCCTTGTCTTCCCGCAGGCCGAGGAAAACCGGAGCGCGTAACTTTGCGTCGCGCGTCCACTCCGCGAATTTTATCTGGCAGACGAAGACCGGGCTCACCCAGGTAATTTTTTTCATCATTCCGGGGGTGATGCCCTGCGACCATTTGCCGCCGCTCTTGGAAGGGAGATCCGCGAACGGGCAGTCGACACGAATTTCGGTCTGAAATTCCTGATGCAGATGCGCGAGCATTTTGGTGTCGAACCCGGTCCCGACTTTGCCTGCAAAGAGGAGCTTCTTTTTTTCGTAATAGCCGACGAGCAAGGCGCCGAAATGTTTGCGCGCGCCGGCCGGGGGAGTGTACCCGCCGATGACAAATTCCTGCTCGCTTTTGCACTTGAGCTTGATCCAGGCGCCGCTGCGGCGACCGGCTTCGTAAACGGAATCCGCCCGCTTGCCGATGATCCCCTCGAGGCCGCGCCGCTCTACCTCGGCCAGGAGCGCCTCGGGATCGTCCCCCAGCTCGCCGGAAAAACGAATCGGTTCGCCTTGGCCGGCCGAAAGCTGGCGCAGCATTTCCTTCCGGGTCGTGAAGGGAAAACAAGTGAGATTTTTTCCCTCGAGCTGGAGGAGATCGAAAACGTAGTAGGAAAGCGGCGAGTCGTAACCTTCCATCTCGCGCGCCTGCAGGAGCTGGAACGAGGAGCGCCCTTCCTCATCGAGCGCGACCACTTCCCCGTCGATCACGCATTCCTCGCAGGGCAATGCCCCCAGCGCTTCCGCGATCTCCGGGAATTTTTTCGTCAGGTCGTTCTCATTCCGCGAAATCAACTTCACCTTCTCGCCGCTCTTCACCGCCAGGGCGCGAAACCCGTCGAACTTCAGCTCGTAGATCCAGCCTCCGTCGGCGGGCGGTGAATCCACCAGCTTCGGCTTCATCGGCGCGACAAAACGCGGCTTTCCCGCCGGCAGGGAATCAGGCAGTGCGAGCGCGCTTTTTTTCCCTTTTGCGACGCGCGGGACTTTTTTTTTAGGCTTGGCTTCCTTGTCTGCAACCGCCTGGCGCACCCGCGCGCGGAGATTCTTCCGGGTGTCGTTAGGCTCGTCGCGATGGGATTGCCATTGGGCGTCGCGATCCTTCGCGATCTGTTTCATCGTCCGGCCGGTTTTGACCGATTGGTCGTCCCTCTTTTTCGAGATCGCCTTGACGTCAGCGTCGCTTTTCAGCAAGAGCCATTGGTTTTTCCCGCCTTCGCTCCCAGTCC
This sequence comes from Chthoniobacterales bacterium, assembly GCA_013695925.1. Taxonomy (GTDB): domain Bacteria; phylum Verrucomicrobiota; class Verrucomicrobiia; order Chthoniobacterales; family UBA10450; genus Palsa-1392. Next base: position 2,250 of record JACCZO010000080.1, on the reverse strand, counting down.
GGATCAACGCCCAGTCGCCCTTCAACTTTTCGCCTTCCAGGACGAGGTGGAGGCGGCCTTCCTTCAATGCCTGCAGCGGTTTCTCGCCGTGCACGTAATAGTTGCCGCGGTCCCAGACCATGACTGTGCCGCCGCCGTAGCTGCCTTCCGGGATAATGCCTTCGAAATCCTTGTAATCGATCGGGTGATCCTCGACCTCGACCGCGAGATGTTTCTCGCCCCGCTGCCATGGGATCCCCTTGGGCACGGCCCAGGATTTCAAGACGCCCTCCATCTCCAGGCGGAAATCGTAATGCAGCCGGCTGGCGTCGTGTTTCTGGATGACGAAACGCGAGGCGCCCGCGACCCGCTTCGGCCGCGGTTTTTTCGCTCCGCTCGGTTCGGCGGTGACGGAGAAATTTCGTTTTCGCTGGTACTCGGTCAGACCCATCGTTGATTCAGGCTTCCACCAAAAACGGAAAACGCCACCGCGATCGCACGGATCGCGGTGGCGATAGTTTTTCGCGAAACGCCGCTCGGCTAACGACGAGAGCGGGAGCGACCCGCCGCGGCGGGTTCCACTTCCTCCTCTTCGTCGGCCTCTTCGTTGACGATGCCCTCGGCGATCTCGGTCAGCTTTTTGTCCGCCGCGCCTTCCTCGTCCAGGGTTTGCTGGAGAAGATCCTGCGCTTCGCCCTCACCAATGAGCGAGGCAAAGGTGCGGACGACGCCATAGCCGGCCATCTCGTAATGTTCGACCCGCTGCGCGGCGGCAATCAGGCCGGCGTCGATGACCGATTCCGGGCCATCTTCCTTCATCATTTCGGAGCCTTCCTCGACCAGGCCTTTCATCGCCTTGCAGGTCTTGCCGGTCGGTTTCTTGCCCAGCTTGACGAAGATTTCGTCGAGCCGTTCGACATGAGTCTGCGTTTCCTTGAGATGACTCTCGAAGGCTTCCTTTAATTCCGGCGTGCTCGCCTTTTTCGCCATCTTCGGCAGCGCCTTGAGGAGTTGATTCTCGGCGTTGTAGAGATCGCGCATTTCTTCAATCCAGAGGGTACGGAGTGAATCCAGTTTCATAATTTTTTATCCTTTGTTTGGGTGTTTTTCGGGTTCGCCTACGACTATCCCGGCCGGCTGATCCTTTCTCTGGAAAAGCCGTACAAACTTGAAACGGATCGGGCCAGCTGCCTGCGCGTAGGGCCGGCCCTTAAAAAGAAATGGGGAATTTCCCGAGGCGGAAACGTCGTCCTCAATCCCAGAGTTCGACGCTGACCAGCGCGCCCGCGGGGAATTTTTCCCCGCTCCCAACGCGCAGCAGCGCGTTCGCGCGGCTTAAACCGAACAGGGCGTGTGACTCCTGCAAGCCGCTGATGTTGAAAACGCCATCTTGCAATTTGCCACGCAGATAGTGCGGCCGGTCGCCGTCGTTCTCCACCTCCTTCGCCAGGCACGCGGAGACCTGGCGCAGCCCGAGGTTTTCGTCTGCTGCACCACTCATTTTCCGCAAAGCCGGCCGGACAAACTTTAAAAATGTGACAAAAGCCGAGACCGGATTTCCCGGCAGCCCGAAAATCGCGCAACCGCCGGCGCGGCCAAAGAGAAACGGCTTTCCCGGCTTGATCGCGACCCGCCAAAGATCGATCTCGGCCCCGAGCGCGCGCAGGGCCGGTTTCACGAAATCATGATCCCCCACTGAGACTCCGCCGCTTACTATGAGCGCGTCGCTTTCCATTCCGCGGCGGAAAAGTTCGGTCATTCGCTCCAGGTCATCCGGGCAATGTTCGACCAGGGGAACTTCGACCCCGGCGCCGAGTGCGAGGGCGCGCAACATGAGCGCGTTGCTCTCGAAAATCTGTCCCGCGCGCGGGGTGGTACCGGCGGGCACGAGCTCATCTCCGGTGGAAACGATCGCCACGCGCGCCACCCCGCCGACCTCGATCTCGACCAGGCCCTGCGCGGCCAGCAACGCCATCGTCTGCGCGGCCACCGGCTCGCCGCGCCCGAGGATTTTTTGTCCCTCGGCCAGGTCGGCGCCCCGGCGACGAATGAATTCCCCCGGCTCCACGGCGCACTCCACCTCGATCGAGTCGCCGGTGCGTTTCACGTCCTCCTGCATGACGACCGCGTCTGCGCCCGCCGGCAGCGGCGCGCCGGTAAAAATGCGGATCGCCTCGCCCGCCCCAATCGTTAGGCCGCGATCGGCGCCGGCGGGCTGCTCGCCGACGACCCGCAGACGCGCCCCGGTCTGGCAAGACGCGGCCTGGACCG
>JACCZO010000035.1 GCA_013695925.1 Chthoniobacterales bacterium | reverse complement strand
TCCATTTAAGATCTGTGTGCGTCATACTTAAGAACCAGGGATAGGGTATTCTCGGAAGAGTGAGCAGTTTCTCGATCAGCTTGATCGCTTCGTCCGTTTCACCAGTGCGCGCATAGATCAGAGCGAGGTTGGCCTCCTGCGGCATTCTTTTCCACTGCCGCCCCTTCATCCATTTTGACGCGCTCCTCGGACTCGACCGCATAAAGCTCGGTCAAGCCTTTCAAATCCAGCAGGGCGCTGACGCTATCTGATGACAGCACCCTGCTTCGCTTTCTCTTGCGGGCGGAGAACACCGATTCAGTAGCGGGGATACTACGACGGCACGAGGACGAAATCGGGGAAGCGTTTTTTCAAATCCTTGTCGAACGACGCCAGCGCGGTGCATTCCTCTGCTTGGGCGCGGCTCAGGATGAGCGCATCTGCGAAGTCGCCGCCTGCCGCAAGGTGCCTCACCGCCCGGCGAACTCGTATCGCATCCTCGAAGACGACGTCGGCGCGATTGAGGAGCGCGTCGAGCGCGCCGACTAATTCCTCACGGCTGAACTCATAAACGCCTTCGAGCACCCAAACGAGTTCGGCCAGGGTTACGTCGCCGATAAAAAATTTCGCCGTCGAGTCAGCGAGCAACCGGAGCACCGCGCGCTCCTGCGCCCGGTCGTCGCCTGCCATGAGGCGAACCAGGAAATTGGTGTCGAGCGCGATCATGCGCGGCTCTGGCGCCGCCCGGAGGTGGCTGCGGTGCTGCGCAAATAAGCCCGGCCTGCACCCCGCCGCACGGCGGCGTCCATTTCTTTCTGATCTGGCGCTTTTTTCCGGCGCCGTTTCCCGAAATGCCGAAAGGCCCCGGCCAGATCAGCCAGGCGTCCGGTCCTGGCACTAAGGGTGACCTTTCCGGCGTGGATCTCGAAGACCAGCTTGTCCGACGGTTTCACCCCGAGGGATTCGACCACCGCCTTCGGCAGCGTCGTCTGGTTTTTGGAGGTGAGCGTGGATTCTGCAATCATGCAAGAATTATCGTTCGGTTCCTTGTTTTGGTCAAGAGAAAAGGAAATCTTGGTTCGCCCTTGAAACCCCGCGATGACCATGTTCCCGCTTGGAATCTCGATGGCGAATCAGCTGCCGCTGCGGCCCTCAAAGTGGGCGACCTGAGAGGAGCGGACAGTCGAAATCTACAAATAGCGAGGAGGGTTCGGGCAACTCAAGGGCGCCCCCCCCACCGGAGTCGCAGTCACCGATTCATCACCGGGGATCTCAAGATTTGCCGTATCGCCGGCTGATGGTCGCTAGTAAATCGTCTTCGGCTCCGGCCCTTCCAGAATCTTCTGAAAACGCGGATCGTCCCGCAGCGGGTCCCACTGCCATCGTATGCGCAAATCCGAGAGAGTGATGCTTCCTTGGAAAACCCAAGGTCCGGGAATCGTGAGCAGGTGCTCGATGAGCGCGAGCGCCTGATCCGGTTCGCCGGTGTGCGCGTAGATCATCGCGAGCAGCGCGGAAAAGGTCGGGCCAAGGTATGCATCCTGAGATATCGGACGCAGCTCGACCGCGCGACGGCCTTCCCTCAGCGCATCTTCTTACGTCCGAGGTAGGCGTAAAGCAGGCCCAACTGGACGTGACGAGATGCGTCCAATCGCGGAAGCGCCAAGGCAGCGGGCTCCCCAAGGTCGCGCTTTCATTGGAAGCGATTCTCTGCTAGGCCAATCTCCGTGCAGGAAAACGCAGAGAGCGGCGCGTGGCTGGAAGCGGAAAGCGGAGCGCGCTATTCCATCCACGGCAGTTGCTCGCTCGGGCGCATCGCGGGGAACGACGTCGTCCTCGAATCGCACAAGGTCTCGCGGCGCCATGCCGTGATTCACGTCCAGAATATCGGCGAGTTTTGGCTGATCGATTTCGGAAGCAGCAACGGCACCTTCTTAAACAAGCGGCGCATTCAACATCCCGTCCGACTCACCGACGGGGATCACATCGCAGTCGGTGATCGCAACCTCGAATTTCATCAGCCGGAAGTAATTTCTGAAGAATATCGAACGATGGTAACGCAACGGACCCTCCATCAAATCCAGAACGTCTCGTGCTGGCTTCTCGTGGCCGACATTCACAATTTCACCCCCTT